>JBIJDO010000247.1:0-4932 GCA_044344105.1 Tabrizicola sp. | reverse complement strand
TTCCGCCCTCGATCTTCTCCCTCGGGCAAGGCGTCCGCCTTGAGGGAAGCGCGGTCCTCGTCGTCTCCCAGTCCGGGGCCTCCGACGATCTGGTCCGCTCCGCCAAAGGTGCGCGTGCCGCCGGGGCCACCGTGATCGCTCTGACCAATGTCCCCGACAGCCCGGTCGAGGCCGAGGCCCACACGACCGTGCGCATCGGTGCCGGGCCCGAGCTTGCGGTTCCGGCGACCAAGTCCGTGGTGGGTGCCATCGCCGGTGGCATGGCCCTGCTTTCGACGATGATCCCCGCCTATGCCCCCCGCGCAGCCGCATCCGCCAGGGCCATCGAGGCGCTGCAAGGCAAGCCCCTGCCCCAGACCCGCGCCATCCTCGCCGCCCTCCTCCGCGCTTCCCATGTCTATGTGATCGGCCGGGACACCGGTTATGGCGCGGGACAGGAACTCGCGCTCAAACTCAAGGAATGCTGCGCCCTCCACGCCGAGGCCTATTCGTCTTCCGAAGTCCTGCACGGCCCGCTGCAACTGGTGACGAACCCGCTTCTGATCCTGATCCTCGACACTGGACAACCCGACGTCCAGCCCAGCCTCGACACCGCCGAACACCGGTTCCGTGCCGCCGGAGGCACCGTCTTCCGTCTTCGTCCCTCGGACATCGGCGGAACCGATCTCACCCCTGCGGCAGCCGCCGCAGCGCTTCTGATGCTGACCTACCCTCTGGTGCTGAAAACCGCCCTCGCCCTCGGCCAGGACCCCGACCGCCCGGCCACCCTGTCCAAAGTCACCCAGACAAGATGACCCGCACCCCGCCTTTCACATTGGCCCGGATATCCCCGCCGGAGGCACACCCGAGCCGGTTGGCCGCAGGCCAGAGGCGAGACAAAAGGCTCGCGCCGCAGGCGCTCAATATTGCAACCGCTGCCACCGCGCCCGACCGTTGCCGTCCTGGCCCATCACCGACCCCAAGCGCCTCCCCTCCCCCCCGTGGGGAGGGGCCGGGGGTGGGGGGCACCGGCTCGGAAAAAGCAAGGCCATGACCGACCTCACTGCCCACGCCACCTTTCGCGAGATCCTCGCCCAGCCCGCGATCTGGCGCGACTGGGGCGCACGGCTGCCGGTGGCCGACCTCCGCCGCTGGATTGCCGCCACTGGCAGCGACGAAATCTGGTTCTGCGGCGCGGGAACCTCCGCCTATATCGGCGACATCCTGGCCGCAGGCCTTGAAGGCCGGCTGTCTGATGCAGGAACGGGCCCGCGCTTCCGGTCCGTCCCCACCACCGACATCGTCGCCCGCCCGCACGCCTACCTGACCACAGACCCCAAACTCATCGTCAGCTTCGGCCGCTCCGGCAACTCGACCGAGAGCATCGGCCTCCTTGACGCCCTCGACGCCCTCGCCCCCGACTGGCCGCGCCTCAGCATCACCTGCAACGGCCAGTCCGCCCTGGCCCGCGACCCGAAGGCAAAGGTCATCGCCCTGCCCGAGGCCACCCACGACCAGGGCTTTGCGATGACCTCCAGCTTTTCCACCATGCTCCTCACCGCCGCCGCACTTTTCGACACAGGTCTCGCGAGCCAGGACACGCCCACCCGCTTCGCGACCCTCGCCGACACGCTCGCCACCCTCCTCCCCGGCTACATCGACGCCGCGAGAACCGCCCGCCGCCCCGCCCGCGCCGTCTTCCTCGGTACCGGCCCGCTGGCCTTCGCCGCCCGCGAGGCGAGCCTGAAGGTGATGGAGCTTTCCGCCGGGCACGTCCCCGCGCTCTGGGACACGACCCTGGGCTTCCGCCACGGTCCGAAAAGCTTCACCACCCCCGGCACCGATCTCTGGCTCTTCCGGTCCTCCGACCCCCACACCCGCGCCTATGACGATGATCTCCTGAGCGAACTCCACGCGCAGTTCCCCCAGTCTCAGGTCACCGCCCCCGGCGTCCCGCAACCCCACGGCGACCTCTGGTCCGCTCCCCTCTATGTCGCCCTCGCCCAGCTTCTCGCCGTCCACTGGTCCGCTGCCCTTGGCCTCGCCGTCGACGATCCTTTCGCAGGGCTGGGCACCCTCACCCGCGTCGTCTCGGGCGTGCGCCTCCACCCGGTGACGCCATGACCGCCGCCCCGATCGCAGCGGGCATCGACCTCGGCGGCACCAAGATCGAGGCGCAGGTCTTCGCGCCCGACTGGTCGCTGACGGCCCGCCAGCGCTGGCCGACGCCAAAGGCCTATCCCGCCCTGGTCGCCGCCATGGCCGAAGCCGTCCGCTGGTGCGAAACCCACGGGCGCGGGCTTCCCGTCGGCATTTCGGCTGCGGGCCTCATCAACCCCGTGACCGGCCTTGCCCTCACCTCCAACCTGTCCGCCACCGGCCACCCGTTCGCAGCCGACATCACCGCCGCCGCGAACCGGCCCATCGCCTGGATCAACGACTGCCGCGCCCTGACCCTGTCCGAGGCGATGCTCGGCGCCGCGAAAGGCGCCGACCCGGTCGTCGGCCTGATCCTCGGCACCGGCGTCGCCGGGGGAGTCGTGACCGGCGGCAGGCTCCTGCCCTCCCCCGCCGCCATCGGTGGCGAGTTCGGCCATTTCCCCCTCGCCGCCGCGCCGATCCTGGCGCATGGCCTGCCGATCCTGACCTGCGGCTGCGGCCGCACCGGCTGCAGCGAGACCTATCTTTCCGCCCCCGGACTGGCCCGGATCGCGGCCCATCTCACCGGCACCGAACACAGCCCCGAGACGATCGTCGCGGGCCGCGCGATGAACCCGGCTTTCGCCAGGGCCTGGGGCATCTGGCTCGACCTCGCGACAGAGTTCCTGATCACGCTCGCGATGACCCTCGACCCGCAGGTGATCGTGCTCGGCGGCGGCCTGTCCCGCGCGCCCGGCCTGACCGACGACCTCACCCGCCGCCTGACCAAAGCCACGCTGAAAGGGTTCCCGATCCCCGCGATCCGCCTTGCCGAAGGCGGCGACGCCAGCGGCGCGCGCGGGGCCGCCCTGCACGCCCTGAGCGGGGTCGCGCATGCCTGACCTTCGCGACATCATCGCCCGAAGCCGCGGCGGAGAGCCCGTGGCCATCCCCTCAGTCTGCACCGCCCATCCGGAGGCGCTGGAGGCCTCGCTGACCCTTGCCGAGACCCTGGACCAGCCGATTGTCATCGAAGCCACGTCAAACCAGGTCAACCAGGACGGCGGCTATACCGGGATGCAGCCGATGGGCTTCATCAGCTTTGTCAACGACATAGCCACCAAAGCCAATGTGGACACCAACCGCATCCTCTTCGGCGGCGACCATCTCGGCCCGCAGGCCTGGCGCAGGCTCCTCGCCGACCAGGCCATGGCCAAAGCCCACCGGATGGTCGCCGACTATGCCGCCGCCGGTTTCACCAAGATCCACCTCGACTGCTCGGAAGGCTGCGCCGGGGAACCAGCACAGCTTCCCGACAAGATCACCGCCACCCGCTCGGCCGCGCTTGCCGCCACCGCCTTGCAGAACGCCCCTGACCCCAAGGCGCTTCTGTTCGTCATCGGCACCGAGGTCCCGCCTCCGGGCGGCGCGCGCGCGGATGACCACGGCGACGTCCCGTGCACCACCCCCGACGCCGCCAAAGCCACGCTTGCCACCCATGCCGAAGCGTTTGCTGCTCTGAACCTTCCCCTCGACCAGATCGGCGGTCTTGTCGTCCAGCCGGGCGTGGAATTCTCGCCGATGGAGGTCCACCATCTCCCCCTCGACCGCGACCCCCATCTCCTCGACGCCCTGACCGGCTGGCCCAGCATCACGCTTGAAGCGCATTCCACCGACTACCAGCGCCCGGAGGTCTACCCACGGCTCGCCCGGCTTGGCTTTGCCTTCCAGAAGGTCGGCCCCGCTCTCACCTTCGCCTGGCGCGAGGCACTTTATGCGCTCGACGCCCTCCGCTCCCAGTGCGGCTGGGCAACCGGACCGGGTCTCGCCGCCACGATGGAAGAAGTCATGTTGGCAAACCCGGCCTGCTGGCAGGGCCACTACAAGGGCGCGGACCTGCGGACCCAGCGCCATTTCGGCCTTGCCGACCGCATCCGCTACGCATGGCCCGATCCGCAGGCAAGGGAAGCCGTCCAGCAGTTGCTGTCAGACCTCCAGGACAAACGCCTGCCCGACCCGATGCTTCTTGCGCATTTCTCGCCGTCCGAGATTGCCAGCGCGCGCGAAAGCCGCCATTCCCTGCCGCGCGCGCTGGCCCTGGCCCGCGTTGCGACCGCCCTTCGCCCCTATTTCTTCACGGACCCCCGGTCATGACCGCCGCTGACCCCACCGAACCCGACCTCTGGCTCGTCCCCGACGCGATCTTCGACGGCATCCGGCTCCGGTCCGCCGCCATCGGCGTAGCGCGAGGCAGGACCCTGCAGCTTGCCGACGCTCCGCCGCGCCACGCGCCATGGCGCAAGTTCGACGGCATTCTCAGCCCCGGCTTCCTTGACCTGCAGGTGAACGGCGGCGGCGACGCGCTTCTGAACAACGACCCCTCACCCGACGCCCTGCGCCGGATGGCCGCTGCCCACCGCCGCTTCGGCACCACCGGGATCCTGCCCACCGTCATCTCCGACGCGCCCGAAGTTCTGGACCGTGCCGTCGCAGCCGTGCTTTCGACCGGGGGCGAACCGGGCCTTCTTGGCCTGCACATCGAAGGCCCGCATCTGTCGCTGGCCCGCCGCGGCACCCATGCCGCCGAATACATCCGCCCGTTCGAGCAGCGGACCCTGGCCCATATCCGGCAGCTTCGCGGCGAGGGGGTTTTCGTCAAGATCACCGTCGCGCCCGAAAGCGTGACGCCCGTCCAGGTCCGCCAGATCGCCGACACCGGGACCGTGGTCTCCATCGGGCATTCCGACGCGACGGCGGATGACGTGCGCGCCCTTCTCGACGCAGGGGCCACCTGTTTCACACATCTTTTCAATG
>JBIJDO010000164.1:0-6236 GCA_044344105.1 Tabrizicola sp. | reverse complement strand
CCGGTAGCAGCCCTTCTGGCGAATTGTTCCGTACCCGAAGCCATGGCCGACGCGCTGGCCGCCCTGAAACCGCTGGGCAGGCCTTTCGGCGCTTATGCGAACGGCTTCACTCATATCTCGGGAAACTTCCTCAAGGACGCCCCCACGGTGAAGGAACTGACCCATCGCCACGATCTGACACCGGAGAAATACGGCGACTTTGCAATGGCCTGGGTCGGTATGGGTGCCACCATCGTCGGCGGCTGCTGCGAGGTCGGCCCGGCGCATATCCGGCATCTCAAGGAACGGTTGCTGGCGGAAGGCCACCGGATTGTCTGAACCCTCGCTGATCCCGGATTTCGGCTACGACCCGCCCGACACGCCATTGCGGTTCCTGCATGAGGATGCGCAGATCCTCGTTCTCGACAAGCCTGCCGGGCTTCTGACCGTTCCGGGCAAGCTGGCGAACCGGCAGGATTGCCTGATCACCCGCCTGCAAGCCGCGCGCTGGGATGCGCTGACCGTCCACCGGCTCGACTGCGACACCAGCGGCGTGATCATCTTTGCCCGCACCAAGACGGCGCAGGGGTTCCTTGGCCAGGAATTCGAACAGCGCCGGGCAAAGAAGTCCTACATCGCCCGGGTCCGGGGTCAGATCGCCGGGGAGAATGGCACCATCGACCTGCCCATCGGCAGCGACTGGGACTATCGCCCGCGCCAGAAGGTCGACCCTGACCATGGCCGACCAGCCCTGACCGACTGGCAGGTCATCGGGCGCGGGGCCACGGAAACCTGGGTGCGCCTGACGCCCCACACCGGCCGCAGCCACCAGTTGCGGGTTCATATGCTTGCGCTCGGCCACCCGATCCTCGGAGATCAGATCTATGCCCGCGAAACACTCGCCGATCACGGCCGCCTGATGCTGCACGCAGAATCCCTGTCGCTGCACCATCCCGCGTCACAAGAGCGGGTCACCTTTACGGCCCCGGTACCATTCTGAAATCCGTTAACTGACTTTCAAGTTCCGTGGTTAACTCTGGCCCGTGACAGTGACGGGGGCCGGAGTGTTGACCACGATTTTCACCTTGCGCTATGCGCTGATCACCTGGCCTGCGATCCTCGTCCTCGTCGCGGCCGCGATGATGGCACTGTTTCCTTCGCAGGTCTGGTGGCTGCTGCCTGCGGCGGCGTTCTGCCTCGGGTCGGTCCTGATCGGGTTGCACGACCTGCGCCAGACCCGCCACGCCGTCCTGCGCAACTATCCGGTGATGGCGCATCTGCGCTTCATGCTGGAATCGATCCGGCCCGAGATGCGGCAGTACTTCTTCGAGGGCGACAAGGACGGTGCCCCGTTCCCGCGCGACAAGCGCGCCATCGTCTACCAGCGCGCCAAGCGCGACCTCGACAAGCGGCCCTTCGGCACGATGTACGACGTCTATCAGGAGCAGTACGAATGGCTGCACCATTCCATCGCGCCGCGTCAGGCCCAGACGCATGACGCGTTGCGGACGCTGATCGGGCAGGGCTGTGCCCAACCCTATTCCGCCAGCCTGCTGAACATCTCGGCGATGAGCTACGGCTCGCTTTCGGCCAATGCGATCCGCGCGCTGAACAAGGGGGCAAAGACCGGCGGCTTCTTCCATGACACGGGCGAAGGCGGCGTCTCGCCCTATCACCGCGAACATGGCGGCGATCTGGTGTGGGAGCTTGGGTCGGGCTACTTCTGCGCCCGTGGCGATGATGGCCGGTTCGACGCGGCAAAGTTCGCGGATGTCGCGGCTGACCCGCAGATCAGCATGGTCGAACTCAAGCTGTCTCAGGGTGCGAAGCCTGGCCATGGCGGTGTCCTGCCGGCGGCGAAAGTGACCGAAGAAATCAGCCGCATCCGGGGCGTGCCGATGGGACAGGACTGCATTTCCCCGGCCAGCCATTCGGTCTTCTCCACCCCCGTCGGTCTTCTGGAATTCATCGCCCGGATGCGCGATCTCTCCGGGGGCAAGCCCGCCGGCTTCAAGCTTTGCATCGGCCACCCGTGGGAGTTCATGGCAATCTGCAAGGCGATGCTTGCGACCGGGATCACCCCGGACTTCATCGTCGTGGACGGCAAGGAAGGCGGCACCGGGGCCGCCCCGCTGGAGTTCATGGATCATGTCGGCATGCCGCTCCGCGACGGCCTCAGCTTCGTCCACAACGCGCTGGTCGGGATCGGCGTCCGCGACAAAGTGCGGATCGGGGCCAGCGGCAAGATCACCTCGGCCTTCGACATGGCTCGCGTGATGGCGCTCGGGGCCGACTGGTGCAATGCGGCGCGGGGCTTCATGTTCGCGGTCGGCTGCATCCAGGCGCAAAGCTGCCATACCGGCGAATGCCCGACCGGCGTCGCGACCCAGGACCCCCTTCGCCAGCGGGCGATCGTGGTGCCGGACAAGGCCGAACGGGTGGCCAGTTTCCATCGCAACACCCTCCATGCGCTGGCTGAACTGGTGGCCGCCGCCGGACTGGACCACCCGTCCGAACTTCGGCCCCACCATTTCCTGCGGCGGGCCTCGTCGGACAAGGTCATCTCGCTGGCCGAACAGTACGAACAACTCGCCGCGGGACAGCTTGCCGCCGACCCGGCCTCATCCCCGCGCTTTGCCGAGGCCTGGGCGCTTTCGACAGCGGACAGCTTCGCCCGCGCCAGTTCCCAAAGCTCAGTCACGGGCTGATCCTTGCCGTCCCCGGCCGAAGATCCGCAGCACGCCCGCAAAGCGACCGGAACCGACGGGAAGACGATGTCGAGCCGGGCGAGGCCGAAAGGGAAACGGCCCGCAGGAGGGAGGTCCCGCGGGCCGTCTGGTCTGGTGGCAGGCCGGGAGGAGGTGGCCTGCCGCCGGAGGTTCGGATCAGTAGTTGTAGGCGCTTTCGCCGTGCGAGGTCTGGTCGAGACCCTGGCGTTCGTCGTCGGCCGAGGGCCGCAGACCGAAGACCAGCTTGATCACGTAAAAGAGCACGAAGGACACCACGCCGGTCCACAGCACGGTCACGCCAACCGCCTTGATTTGGGTGATCACCTGCGCGCCCATGTCGTAGGTGCCCGCGACCGCCGGGAAGACCGTGTAGTCGTACCAGCCCTGACCGCCCAGTGCCGGATCGGCGAGGATGCCGGTGCCGATGGCGCCGATGATGCCGCCGATGCCGTGGATCCCGAAGACGTCGAGGCTGTCGTCATAGCCGAACCGCTTCTTCACCGACGAGACGAAGATGTAGCAGACCGGCGAGACGATCAGGCCGAGGACCAGCGCTCCGCCCGGTGCGGCAAAGCCTGCCGCCGGGGTGATCGCGACCAGGCCCGCGACGGCCCCCGTCACCGCGCCAAGCAGCGAGGGACGGCCGTGGCGCAGCTGTTCCACCAGCACCCATGAGACCGTGGCCGCGGCGGTGGCGACGAAGGTGTTCAGGAAGGCCAGCGCGGTCAGCCCGTTCGATTCGAGGTTGGAGCCTGCGTTGAAGCCGAACCATCCGACCCAGAGGAGCGAGGCCCCGACCATGGTCAGCGTCAGGCTGTGCGGCGGCATCGGTTCCTTGTTGTGGCCGATGCGCGCGCCGATCACGATGCAGCCGACCAGCCCCGCGATCCCTGCGTTGATGTGGACGACCGTGCCACCGGCAAAGTCCAGCGCACCCCAGCCCCAGAGAAGGCCCATGTCCCCGGCATATTCCGGCACCGACAGGAAGTCCGGGCCAGCCCAGAACCAGACCATGTGCGCGATCGGGTAGTAGGCCAAGAGCGTCCAGCCGATGCAGAACAGGATCAGCGGCCAGAACTTGATGCGCTCGGCGAAGGCCCCGATGATCAGCGCCGGCGTGATGCAGGCAAAGGTCATCTGGAAGATCACGAAGGCATATTCCGGGATGTAGACGTTGTTCGAGAAGGTCGCGGCATAGCTGCCGGTCGTGACCCCCGCCAGCATCGCCTTGGACAGGCCGCCGATGTAGGGCGAGCCGGGGGTGAAGGCGAGGCTGTAGCCCACGGCGATCCAGAGGATCGCGCCGACCGAGACGATCACCAGGACCTGCATCAGAAGGCTGAGCATGTTCTTGGTGCGCACCAGCCCGCCGTAGAAGAGGGCGAGCGCCGGGATTGCCATCATCAGCACCAGGACCGAGGAGACCAGCATCCAGGTGGTGTCGCCCTTGTCGACCATGGTCGCCATCTGCTCGACCGTGGGGTTCTGGATCGGTCCGTCCTGAGCGAGGACCGGAAGGCCAGCCATGAGCGACGCGCCAAGCGCACCCAGTCCGGCGAATTTCGTTTGCATCTTCATGTCAGGTTTTTCCCCTTTTCCCCCGCCGCGTCAGAGCGCGTCGTCATCGGTTTCGCCGGTGCGGACCCGCACGGCGTGCTCTACGTCGAGAACGAAAATCTTGCCGTCGCCGATCTTGTCGGTCTTGGCCGTCTTGTGGATGGTTGCGACGACCTGGTCGGACAGGGCATCGCTGACCACGATCTCCAGCCGGACCTTCGGCACGAAGTTCACGGCATATTCGGCTCCGCGATAGATTTCGGTATGACCCGACTGGCTGCCGAATCCCTTGATCTCGGTCACCATCATTCCCCGCACGCCGATGGCGGTCAGCGCTTCGCGGACCTCCTCGAGCTTGAACGGCTTGATTGCTGCAATGATGAGCTTCACGTTCTTCCCCTCTCGTATGGCGGCACCCGAGGCGACCGGGACCCTCGACCCCGATCAGGCGCGGCAATGCTGCAGAAGCACAAGAAAGGGGCCGCGCGAACGCGGGGCAAATCCGGGCAATTTGCACATTTTTTGCACTTTTCCCGGCCAACGCCTAAAATCTGAGCAAATCGAGAAGGCGAATCGGCAAGACCTGACCTTCGCTTTCCCGTCAAAGCCGTCTATGCTTTGCAACAATCGGGCCGGAACCGGCCTTCGTCACCAGTGGCGGGCAGGAACAATGGCAGCAGGAAATGGGGGCAAGCGGCCCCTCGTCGCGGACAAGCGATATGCGTCGCAGGGCGGGCGTCCGGCAGCGACAAGCGGCGGGCCGAAGAAGCCTGCGGCTCCGAAGCCACCCAAGACCCGCGCCCCGCGCAGGCAAAGGCGGCAGCGCGGGCTGATCGTCGGGCTTTTTGTTGCGGCCTGGCGGGTGCTTTGGGGCCTTGCCTGGCGGGCGACGGCCATCGGCGCGCTGATCCTGGGCGGCGTCGTCTGGTATTTCTACGCCCAGCTGCCCGAAGTCGCGGACCTCGTCGACGGTCGGGCACGGGGGTCCGTCACCCTGCTGGACCGGGACGGCGAGGTCTTCGCCTGGCGCGGGGAAACCTTCGGCGGGATGATCACCGCCGAAAGCGTGTCGCCGGACCTGCATGACGCAGTGGTCGCGACCGAGGACCAGCGGTTCTACTGGCATTTCGGCATCTCTCCGCGCGGTATCGCCTCTGCGATCCGGATCAACCTGTCGGAAGGCCGCGGTGCCCTCGAGGGCAACGGCGGGTCGACCATCACGCAGCAGACGGCAAAGCTTCTGTGCCTGGGCGTTGAATGGGACCCGAAGATCTGGAAGTCGGAGGCCGACTACGAAAAGGACTGCCGCAAGGGCGGCATCTGGCGGAAGATCAAGGAAGTGCCCTTCGCCCTGGCGATGGAGGCGAAGTATTCCAAGGAAGAGATCCTGACGATCTATTTCAATCGCGCCTACCTGGGCGCCGGCGCGCGGGGATTTGAGGCTGCCGCGCAGCGCTATTTCGGCAAGTCGGCGAAGGATGTCTCGACCGCCGAGGCGGCCATGCTGGCGGGCCTATTGAAGGCTCCGTCCACCTTTGCCCCGACGGCCAGCATCGACAGGGCTCGGGCAAGGGCAGACGTCGTCATCGGCCTGATGGAGGAGCAGGGCTATCTGACCAGGGCCGAGGCCGACAGCGCCCGGGCCAATCCGGCCAGCCTGTCAACCGCTGCCAACCAGCGCACGGGCGGCTATTTCGCCGACTGGGTGATGGAAACGACGCCGGACTACCTGGCCCGCGACACCACGGAAGACGTGATCATCGAGACGACGCTGGACCAGACGATCCAGAAGAAGGCCGAGGAGGCGGTGGCCTTCATCTTCAGCGACCGGCTCAAGGACAACTCGGAAACACAGGCCGCCGTCGTGGTGATGAGCGCGGATGGCGCGGTCCGCGCGATGGTCGGAGGACGCAACATCCCGAACGCGGGCGACTTCAACCGCGCGACGCAGGCGCTGCGGCAGACCGGATC
>JBIJDO010000162.1:0-6254 GCA_044344105.1 Tabrizicola sp. | reverse complement strand
GTGCAGGTAGTTGCGCTCGCCATCCTCGGCGGTCTTGCGGGCCGAGACGAAAAGGCTGCTGTCACGGACCTCGACGCTGAGTTCGTCCGGCGAGAAACCGGCAACGGCGATGGAGATGCGATAGGCATCCTCGGCGGTCTTTTCGATGTTGTAGGGCGGGTAGGTCGGCTGGGCCACATCGGTGGCCAGCACCCGGTCCATCAGGTCGGCGATGCGGTCAAAGCCGACGGTGGCACGGTAGAGGGGGGCAAAATCAAGGGTACGCATGGTCATCCTCCTGGAAGCGATGTCAGGGGCCTTCCCTTTGTGGGGGCAAGGCAGGTTTCGACCCGGGCCCGTCATGGCACCCGGATGACCGATAGCTAGGAAACCCGTTTCGCGCTTTCAAGACCGTCAGGGGGACAGGAACCTGGCACCGGTATCGTTGCCCGCGCCCAGCGTGATCCGCTTGCCGGGCCTGCCGGGAAGTCCCTTGCCGTCCGAGGTCTCCGGGACCGCGGCCTCGCTGGCGACCCTGCCGCTGCGCAGGGCCGCCTTCAGCCGGTCGACCGTCTCCGGCAATTCCATGCCGAAGGCGATGGGCCTGCCGTCGAGGGTGCCGCCCGCCGAAATGATCGAGACGATCTTCGCGCGGTAGCCGGAGCGGTCCAGAACCGGTGCCCCCGACGACCCGAACGACACATCGCAGTCCACGGCGATCAGGGCCTGCTGCCGGCCCAGCACCCGGCAGACGCGTTGCCAGGACAGGGCCTCTTCCCGCCCCTCTGCATAGGAGACGACGCTGACCTCGTCCCCGGTGCCGGGCCGGGCCACCACGAAGGGCGAGATCTCGGCACTCGGGATCGGTCGGGCCAGTTGCAGAAGGGCGACGTCCCGCGCGATGATCTCGGGCGGGGCGGGATCGATGTTCCGGTAGCCTTCCTCCACCACGGTCCGCCGCACCGGGACATCCGCCAGCGCCGTGCCGTAGGCGAACCCGGCCCGGAAGGTGATGCGTCCTGCGTCGATGGCCGCGCCGTCGCGCCCGACCACGCAATGCGCGGCGGTGAGGACAAGGTCGGATGCGATGAGCACCCCGGTGCAGAAGCCGCCTTCGGCGATGTCCACCCGGCCGACCGGTTCAAAGCCGCGCAGGTCCTCGCGGGTGAGAAGCTCGTCGAGGCCGGAGTTTTCCTGCGCCACTGCAGCCCCCGCCATCACGACCAGCAGGGCCGCAAGCGCCCTCATGGCTTGACGAACTTCGCGCCCGAGCCGGTTCCACCCGACAGGACGCGGACATTGCCCGACGTGCCGCCAAGCCCGGCGGCAGTACGGCCCGCCTCGAACGCGGCCCGAAGCGCGGCCAGGGGTTCGGCCAGCGGGACGGCCAGCGCGACCTTGCGGCCATCGACCTCGGCCTTGGCGGAGATGACCGACACGACCCGCGCCACCCCGTCGCGAACCGAGAACACCGGCGCACCGGAAGACCCGAAATCGACGCTGCAGGTCAGGACCAGCGTGTCCCTGCGACCGGCCAGAACCTCGCAGGCTTCCTGGATCGACGGGGTTTCCTCGCGGTACTGGGCATAGGAGACGACATCCACGGCATCGCCTTCGACCGGGGTCGCGCCGGTTTCGAACGGTTCGAGCGAGGGCAGGCGGATCGGCTGGCTCAGCTCCAGAAGGGCGATGTCGGCGATGACCCGGTCCAGCTTGTCGTTGGCGGAATAGCGGTAGTCGGGATGGACGACCGCGCGGCTGACGGTGCGGTAGGCGACGGCCCGGCCATTGCGAAAGCCCGCCTGGAATTCGATCTCTTCGGGGCGCATCTGCACGCCCGTGGTCTTGTCGTACAGGCAATGCGCCGCCGTCAGCACCAGCTGCGGTCCGATCAGCGCCCCGGTACAGAAGCCGCGGTTGCCGAGGACCAGCTTGCCCACCGCATCCCAGCCGCGCGAATCATCGGCGGTCTCCAGCCGGACCATGCCGGCCTCCTGGGCCTGGGCAATGCCTGACAGGGCCAGGACGGCGACGAGAAGAAGGCCGGGAAAAAGCAGACGCATCGAACCTCCCATCCGCGCGGCCTTCAGGACTATCGAGCGAGTTTGGCGGATTTAGGGCCGGGCGCGCAAGCGCGGGTTTCAGGGGGCCAGCGCCCGTGGTTTCGGTCCCCCCGTGGCCCAGTCCAGAAGCTCGACCGTATGCACCACGGGGATGCCGGTGCCCGCGCCGATCTGCATCATGCAGCCGATGTTGCCCGCAGCGATCACCTGCGGCGCCTTCGCCTCCAGGGTCGCGACCTTCCGGCGCTGCAATTCGGCGCTGATCTTTGGCTGCAGAAGGTTGTAGGTGCCCGCCGACCCGCAGCAGAGATGGCTGTCGGCGGGTTCCACGACCTCGAACCCGGCGCGCTTCAGAAGGTCCTTCGGCGCGGATTTGATCCCTTGCCCGTGCTGCAGGGAACAGGCGGCGTGATAGGCGACCCGCAGGCCCATCGTTGCGCCCTCGGGAAGGCCCAAGGTTGCCAGAACCTCGCTGATGTCCCGGGCCAGCCCGGCGACCGTTCCGGCAACCTCGGCCAGAGCGGGATCGGTGCGGAACATGTGACCGTAGTCCTTGACCGTCGTGCCGCAGCCGCTGGTGTTGATCACGATGGCATCAAGGCCGCCCGCCGCCCTTTCCGTCATCCAGGCACGGATGTTGGCCGCCGCACTGGCATGGGCAAGGTCCGATTTCCCCATGTGATGGGTCAGCGCGCCGCAGCAGCCCTGGCCTTTGGCCACGACGACCTCACAGCCAAGCCGCCTCAGAAGCCGGATCGTTGCGTCGTTGATATCGGTGTTGAGCGCCTTCTGCGCGCATCCGGTCATCAGCGCGACCCGCATCCGCCGTGTCCCCTCTGCAGGAAAGACCTGCGGGTCGTCATTGCGACTGACCGGAGGGATGGTTTTCGGGGCCATCGCCAGCATCGCCTTGAGCCGGACATCCGGCAGCAAACGCGCCAAGGGTCGCGCGAGTTTTGCGGCGAAGAGCGCCAGCCGGAACCGTCCGGGATAGGGGATCACCCGCGCCAGCACGGCGCGCAGCACCCGGTCCATCAGGGGCCGCCGGTAGGTCTTTTCCACATGGGCGCGGGCATGGTCGATCAGATGCATGTAGTGGACACCGGACGGACAGGTTGTCATGCAGGCCAGGCACGACAGGCAGCGGTCGAGGTGCCTGACGGTCCTTTCATCCGCCGGGCGGCCCGCCTCGAGCATGTCCTTGATCAGGTAGATCCGGCCGCGCGGGCTGTCGAGTTCGTCGCCAAGCACCTGATAGGTCGGGCAGGTCGCGGTGCAGAAGCCGCAATGGACGCAGGAGCGCAGGATCTCGTTCGCCCTTGCGGTGCCTGGGTCGTTCAACTGCTCGGGCGTGAAGGTCGTCTGCATCAGCCCATCATCCCTGCGTTCAGAATGCCCCTCGGATCGAACCCGGCCTTCAGCCCCGCGACAAGCGCCGTCACTTCTGCCGACTCCGGGGGAAACACCGGCCCGCCCTCACCCCGGACCAGCGTCGCATGACCCCGCCCCGCGACCGCTGCGGCCACTTCGGCCCCGCGCCCCGGCGCGACCATGAGCCAGATCAGCCCGCCGCCCCAATCCCAGATCGCCTCGGCCTCCAGCCGGGCCACGACCTCTGCCGCCACCGTCGGCAGGGTGGCCACGCGCCAGACATCGCCCGACTTGCCGTGGAAGGGCGTCACGTCCCGGACCGCGCGCCAGAGCGCCGCCGATGCCTCCGCCTCGACCACCGAAACCTCACCCCCGACCAGCGCCCTGATCTTCCCCGCGCGATAGGCCACCGACCCCGCCATCCCCTCGATCCGGACCAGCGACCGCCCGGAATGCCGCGCGGCACCGGATACGTCGAAAGGCGACCCGAGCGCCGCCCGCAGCACCGCAAGCCCGGCCTCGTCTCCCAGACCTTCAATGACCAAAGTCGCCTCGGCCTCGGGCAGGGCCTGGACCTTGAAACTGACCTCGGTCAGGACCCCCAGCGTGCCCCGGCTGCCCGCCAGAAGCTTGACCAGGTCATAGCCGGTGACATTCTTCATCACCCGGCCGCCGTTCTTGATGACAGCCCCGGTGCCGTCCACGAAGCGGACGCCGAGAAGCGCATCGCGACAGGCTCCGACCTGGACCCGGCGCGGACCCGAGGCATTGGCGGCCACCACCCCGCCGATGGTCGAGGTGCCGTCCCGCCGCAGGAGCCCGCGCAGGTCCGGGACCTCGAAGGCGAGCCGCTGGCGTTCGGCGGCCAGCAACCGATCCACTTCAGCCAGGGGGGTTCCGGCGCGGACGACCAGGGTCAATGCGCCCGGTTCATGGAGTTCCAGCCCGGACAGGCCGCCGGTTTCCAGCACTTCGCCGACTGCATGACCGATGGTGCGCGTCCCGCCGCCCCGGACCAGAAGCGGGGCTTTGGCTGTCGCAATGGCTTCGGCAAGATCGGCTTCGGTCGTCGGTCGCATCATTCCCCCACGGGTCCAAAAATTTTCTAGAAAATTTTTGGACCGGTCTACCCTGTGCGCCGGGTTTCAGAGACCCCAAGCGGAAACACCTTCGCGGGGTTGAGCAGCCATTTCGGGTCGAACACGTCCTTGACCCGCATCTGTGCCTCCATATCCGCAGGGCCGAACTGCACCGGCATCAGATCGCGCTTCTCGATCCCGACGCCATGCTCGCCGGTCAGACAGCCGCCGACCTCGACACAGAGCTTCAGGATCTCGGCCCCGAAGGCCTCACACTTTTCCAGATCGCCGGGCTTGTTGGCGTCGAACAGGATCAGGGGGTGCATGTTCCCATCTCCGGCATGGAAGACGTTGCCGACATCCAGCCCGAACTCCCGGCTCATCTCGCCGATCCGTTTCAGCACATGGGGCAGGGACGACACCGGGATCGTCCCGTCCAGGCACATGTAGTCGTTGATCTGCCCCATCGCCCCGAAGGCCGACTTGCGGCCCAGCCAGATGCGTTTCGCCTGATCCTCGTCCGCCGCCTCGCGGAATTCCACCGGGTCATGCGCCAGCGCGATCTGGCGGATGCGGGCGAGCTGTTCGCTGATCTCGGCCTCGGACCCCTCGACCTCGATGATGAGAAGCGCCTCGCAATCCGGATAGCCCGCCCTGGCGAAGGCCTCGGTCGCGCGGATGCAGGGGCGGTCCATGAATTCGATGGCCACCGGCAGGATGCCCGCCTTGATGATGTCGCTGACGCAGGCCCCCGCGACCTCGTTCGCGTTGAAGCCCACCAGGACCGGACGCGCGCCCTCCGGTTTCGGCAGGATGCGGAGCCAGGCTTCGGTCACCACGCCCAACTGGCCTTCGGAGCCACAGACAACGCCGAGGAGGTCCAGACCCGACGGCTCGCCCCATGGCCCGCCGAGCGTGACCACCGTTCCGTCCATCTTGACCAGGGTCACGCCAAGCAGGTTGTTCGTCGTCACCCCGTACTTCAGGCAATGCGCCCCACCCGAATTCATCGCGATGTTTCCGGCAATCGCGCAGGCCAGCTGGCTTGAAGGGTCCGGGGCGTAGAAGAACCCCTCGGCCTCGACCGCGCCGGACACCGACAGGTTGGTCCGTCCGGCCTGAACCCGGATGAAGCGGTTCTCGTAGTCGGTTTCCAGAACCGCATTCATCCGCGCGACGCCAAGGATCACGCTGTCTGCGGTCGGCATCGCGCCCCCGGCCAGACTGGTGCCGGACCCGCGCGGCACCACCGGCACGCCCTCTTCCCAAGCGACCCGCAGCACCGCCGAAACCTCCCCGGTCGTGCGCGGCAGGACGGCGGCCAGAGGCGGGCAGCGGTAGGCGGTCAGCGCATCGCATTCGTAGACGCGCAACTCCTCGGGGGCGTCGATCACCGCATCGGGCGGCAGGACCGCATGCAACCGTGCGACGATACGGGCTTTGCGCCCAAGCACGCGCCGATCGGGTTGCGGCATGTCCATTGCGCACTCCTGAAGACTGGTAAAGAAATATAACCAATTTTGCCTGCTGACAAGGGAAAACCCGGGCCCTACCTTGGCCCCATGACGATGACCCTTTCGGCCATTCCGATCCTTGACCTCATCCTTCTGGGCGGTCTGGTCCTGGCCTGGCTTGGTGCGGGTCTGGTCAGCGAGCATCCGCCGCAGGCCCTGCCGTCGGTATCGGCGCTGATGGAGGAGTATCGCCGCGACTGGATGCGCACCTTCGTCACCCGCCAGCCGCGTATCTTCGACGCGACGCT
>JBIJDO010000008.1:0-20425 GCA_044344105.1 Tabrizicola sp. | reverse complement strand
CCCGGCCAGTGGGGCCAGGTGCTGGCGGCGCTTGCGGTCGCCTCAATGTTCCTTGGCGCGGTCGCCGCGATCGGCCAGCGCGACATCAAGCGGCTGATGGCTTATTCCTCGATCGCCCACATGGGATACGCGCTGATCGGCCTCTGCGTCGGCACCGCTTATGGCGTGCAGGCCACGCTGATCTACATGGCGATCTATGTCACGATGAACGTCGGCACCTTCGCCTTCATCCTGTCGATGGAGCGTGACGGACGTCCGGTCAGCGACATCGCCGGGCTGAACCAGTTCGCGAAGAAGGAACCGCTGAAGGCCCTTGCCATGCTGGTCCTCCTCTTCTCCCTCGCCGGTGTGCCGCCGATGGTCGGCTTCTTCGGCAAGTTCTACGTGCTGAAGGCGGCGGTCGATGCGGGCTGGGTCTGGCTGGCGGTGGCGGGGGCGGTCGCAAGCGTGATCGGCGCGTTCTACTACCTGCGCATCGTCTACTTCATGTATTTCGGCGCGGAACAGGAACCGGTCGACAGCCGCATGGCCCCGGTGCAATGGGGGATGCTGGTCGCGGTGGCGGCAATCATGCTCTTGGGCATCGTGAACCTCTTCGGGATCGAACCTGCGGCAGCCGTCGCCGCCGAAGCGCTTGTCCGCTAGGCTGGAGCGGGCAGGGCGCATCACCCTGCCCGAGATCGACAGCACCAATTCCGAGGGCTTCCGGCGGGGGGCTTCGCTCTCCGGCCCGACCTGGATCCTCGCCGGCGTCCAGACCGCAGGTCGGGGGCGCCGTGCAAGGCCCTGGTCCAGCCCGATGGGCAACTTTCACGGCACTTTGGTCCTGAAACCGACCGAACCGCCCGAGACGGTCGCCCTGCGGTCCTTCGCCGCCGCACTGGCGCTGCGCGATGCCCTGACCGAAATGACCGGACTGCCCGGAAGCCTGTCACTGAAATGGCCGAACGACGTGCTTCTGAACGGCGGCAAGCTGGCGGGCATCCTGCTGGAAAGTCAGGGCCTGAATGGCCCGGACCCGGTCCTTTGCATCGGGATCGGCGTGAACCTGATCGCGGCACCCGACCCGGGCCATGTGGAACCCGGGGCGGTGCAACCGGTTTCGCTGCTGCAGGAAACCGGCCTTCGCATCACGCCCGAGGCCTTCCTCGACGCCCTCGCCCCGGCCTATGGCAAGTGGGAGGCGCGCCTCGCGACCGAGGGCTTTCCGCCCCTGCGCGCGGCCTGGCTGTCCCACGCCGCGCGCCTAGGGGAAACCATCCGCGCCCGCACCGGGCAGGAGACCCGGGAAGGCGTGTTCCAGACCATCGACGCCAGCGGCAACCTGATCTTGCAGATGTCGCATGGGCCGGTTGCCATTCCTGCCGCCGAGGTGTTCTTTTGACCCACGCCCAAAATTTTTCGGCGAAAAATTTTGGGCCCCATCCTGAACTGGGGGCCTGAGATGCTTCTCGCCATCGACTGCGGCAACACCAACACGGTCTTTTCCATCTGGGACGGGACCCGCTTCCTCGCAACCTGGCGGATTGCCACCGATCACAAGCGGACGGCGGATGAGTACTTCGTCTGGCTCTCCAGCCTGACGACGCTGACGAAGACCAAAGCCACAGTGACCGAGGCGATCATCTCGTCCACCGTTCCCCGCGTGGTGTTCAACCTGCGGGTCCTCTGCGACCGATACTTCGGCTGCCGCCCGCTGGTTGTCGGTAAACCCGACTGCAAGCTGCCCGTCGCCCCCCGCGTCGATCAGGGCACCACGGTCGGCCCTGACCGCCTGGTCAACACGGTCGCCGGTCATGAGCGCCACGGCGGCGACCTGATCGTGGTCGATTTCGGCACCGCCACCACCTTCGACGTGGTCGATACCGACGGCGCCTATATCGGCGGGGTCATCGCGCCCGGCGTCAACCTGTCGCTGGAAGCGCTGCACATGGCCGCCGCCGCCCTGCCTCACGTGGATGTGGCCAAGCCCCTGAAAGCCATCGGCACGAATACGGTGGCCTGCATGCAATCCGGCGTGTATTGGGGCTACATCGGGCTGGTCGAAGTCATCGTGCGCGAAGTGCGGCGCGAGCGGGACCGCCCGATGAAAGTCATCGCAACCGGGGGGCTTGCCAGCCTGTTCGCCCAAGGGACCGCGCTATTTCATTCCGTCGAGGACGATCTGACCATGCATGGCCTCGTCCTGATCAACGACTTCAACAAGGATGCTCCATGAACCGCCTCATCTATCTTCCGCTCGGCGGTGCCGGCGAGATCGGCATGAATGCCTATGTCTATGGCTATGGGCCGAAGGGCAAGGAGCGGCTGATCCTCGTCGATCTGGGCGTGGCCTTCCCCGACATGGATACCTCGCCCGGGGTCGATCTGATCCTGCCCGACGTAAGCTGGCTGCACGACAAGCTGGACCGGCTGGAGGCGATCTTCATCACCCATGCGCATGAGGACCATATCGGCGCGCTCGCGCCCCTTTGGCCGGGGCTGGAGAAGAAGGTCTACTGCCGCCGCTTCACCGCAACCATCGGGCGACTGAAGTTCGCGGAAGCAGGACTGCCCGTGGACCAGATCGTGACGGTCGAGCCGCGCCCCGCGACGGTCGAGGCCGGTCCTTTCAAGGTCCAGTTCGTCCCGGTGTCGCATTCGATTCCCGAAAGTTCGGCCCTGGTGATCGACACGCCTGCGGGCCGCATCTTCCATTCGGCGGACTTCAAGATCGACCATACGCCGGTGGTGGGCGAAGGCTGGGACGACGCCCGCATCGCCGAGATCGTCAAGGAGCGCCCGGTGAAGGCGATGACCTGCGATTCGACCAACGTGTTCTCGACGCATGAGGGCCGGTCCGAGGCGACGCTGGCAGAACCCCTGACCGAGCTGATCCGCAGCCGGACCGGCATGGTGGTGGCCACGACCTTCGGCTCGAACGTCGCGCGGCTGAAGACGCTGGCCCTGGCGGCAAAGGCGGCGGACCGGACGATCTGCGTCCTTGGCCGGTCAATGAAGCGGATGCTGTCGGCCGCCGAAGAGGCTGCTGTCCTGTCCGGCTTCCCGAAGACCGTCAGCCCGGAAGAGGCTCTGGAGGTTCCGCGCCGCAACCTGATGCTGCTGGTCACCGGGTCGCAGGGCGAACGCCGCGCCGCTTCGGCGCAGCTGAGCCGGGGCAAGTATCTCGGGATCGAGATGAAAGAGGGCGATACCTTCCTCTTCTCCTCGAAGACCATCCCCGGCAACGAGCGCGATGTGCTTCGGGTCTGGAATGCGTTTTCCGAATCCGGTGTGCAGGTGATCGACGATCAGGGCGGCAGGTACCACGTCTCGGGTCATGCGAACCGCCCGGATCTGGAACATGTCCACCGGCTGGTCCTGCCGGACATGCTGATCCCGATGCACGGCGAACACCGGCACCTCAGCGAACATGCCCGGATCGCCACCGAGAGCGGCATCGCCGCCGCCGTCGCGCCGAACGGCACGATGCTGGACCTGTCCGGTGATGTGCCGGAAGTGGCCGGATATGTGGAAACCGGGCGGCTCTACCTTGATGGCACCGCGATCATCGGCGCGCTTGACGGGGTGGTCCGCGACCGCATCCGCATGGCGCTGAACGGCCATGTGACCGTCACCGTGATCCTGGATGAAAGCGACAGCGCGATGGGCGAACCCTGGGTGGAACTGATGGGGCTGCCGACGTCAGGACGGGGCGAACGCCCGCTGGTCGAGACGATGGAAGCCGACCTTGACGAGGTCATCGGTCGGCTGGGCCGCAAGGCCATGGCCGACGACGCGAAGCTGGAAGAGGAGATCCGCAAGGTCGTCCGCCAGGTCGCGATGGAGGAGATCGGCAAGAAGCCCGAGGTGACCGTGGTGGTCAGCCGCCTGATGGCGGAATAAAGGGCTGATCGCTTCCTTCGGTCGCGCCTCGCCCGGTCAGCGAAGACCGACCGAACGGGAGCGATGAGCGGTCGTCAGCCTTCGGTGCCGGTTGCGGCCTCTTCCAGCTCTTCGACCCTGGACGGCTTCAGCGCGAAACTGCGCAGGATGAAGTCCGGGACATGGTCGCCCATGCCGATGACCGATGGGCCAAGGTCGCGGTCGCGGCGATAGTCGCGCCGGTCCTCCCGGCGGTCCTCCCGGCGGTCCTCGCGCGGCTCGCGGCGCTCCCGGCCTTCGCCCCGGTCATCCCGACGCTCGCTCCGGTCCTCCCGGCGACGGTCGCCGCCCCGGTCGCCGCGTGGCTCGCGGCGCTCTTCCCGGCGGTCCTCGCGCGGGGCCTCCTCGGCATTCGGCGCCGCCACGACGACGACCGGCTCCATCGGCGCGGTTTCGTCGTGCGGCTTCACCGGACGCTCGCGGTCGCGTTCCCGACCCCGACCACCCCGTTCCCGGCCCTTGCGCTCTTCGCGCGGACGGTCCGGACGACTGTCCTCCGTCGAGGGTTCAAAGCCGTCAGGCAGGGACCCGCGCGGGATCGTCGACTTGATCAGGCTTTCGATCGCCGACAGATACTTGCCGTCCGATGGCACCGCGATGGTAAAGGCCTTGCCCGTCCGTCCGGCCCGGCCCGTGCGCCCGATGCGGTGGACATAGTCCTCGGGGTGCGAGGGCACATCGAAGTTGAACACATGGCTGACCGCCGGAATGTCGAGGCCGCGGGCGGCGACATCCGAGGCGACCAGAAGGTGCAAGGTGCCGTCGCGGAAGGCGTCCAGCGTCTTCATCCGTTCGGACTGCGCCAGGTCGCCGTGGATCGGGGCGGCGTTGAAACCATGGGATTTCAGCGACTTCGCCACCACGTCGACGTCCATCTTGCGGTTGCAGAAGATGATCGCGTTGGTGCAGGTCTCGCCCTCCGCCTTGATCAACGCGCGCAGGACGGCACGCTTGTCGCCGAAGTTGCGGTCCTTGCGGATCGGCTTCACCTCGATCAGGCTTTGCGTGATGGTCAGCGAGGCCGTCGCCTGCCGCGCAACCTCGATCTTGGCCGGATTGGTCAGGAAGGTGTTGGTGATCCGCTCGATCTCGGGCGCCATGGTGGCGCTGTAGAACATGGTCTGGCGCGTGAAGGGGGTCAGCTGGAAAATGCGTTCGATGTCCGGGATGAACCCCATGTCGAGCATCCGGTCGGCCTCATCCACCACCATGATCTGCACGCCGGTCAGCAAGAGCTTGCCGCGCTCGAAATGGTCCAGAAGACGGCCGGGGGTGGCGATCAGCACGTCGACACCCCGGTCGATCAGCTTGTCCTGTTCGCCGAAGGCCACGCCGCCGATCAGGAGCGCCTTGGTCAGCTTGGTGTGCTTGGCGTAGACATCGAAGTTCTCGGCCACCTGTGCTGCAAGCTCCCGCGTTGGGGCCAGCACCAGCGACCGGGGCATCCGGGCGCGGGCGCGGCCCTGGCCCAGAAGCGTGATCATCGGCAGCGTGAAGCTTGCCGTCTTGCCGGTGCCGGTCTGGGCGATACCCAGAACGTCACGGCCTTTCAGCGCTTCCGGGATGGCTTGCGCCTGGATCGGAGTGGGAATTTCATAGCCGGCTTCAGAGACGGCCTGCAGCACGCGCGGATCCAGCGCGAGGTCGGAAAATTTGGTCATCAGCGTCCTATGGATGCGGTATCGGACCGCATGAATGATGGGACGCAAGTTTCCGGGCGCCCCGGCGTCTCGGCCCGTTTGGCCGCGCGTCGCGCATAGCGGAAATCCAGCAAAGGGTCAAGGCGTGGCCCGATGACATGGACGAACGCTTAAGCCGGGTGTATGCTCCGGACATTGATTGAGCACATTCCGAAGTTTTTTTTGATGAGGTTCATTTTGACCAAGTTTCTTGTTCTGGTCGGGCTTTGCCTGGCCTTCCCCGTCACGACCTTTGCCGAGACGCCCGACACTTGTCGGGACGAACCCTGTTCCGCGACCTACCGCTTCGTCGCGACGTCGGAGCGTCAGGGCTATGGCCTGCTGATCGCCGCCCCCGATACCGGCTGCCGTCGGGTTCGCTTTCGCATCGAAGGCGACGGACGTGTTCTGGGCCGCACGCCCAGCCTGAAGCCCGGCGAGCTTGCGCTGGTGCGGATGACCCGGCGCTTTGCCGCAGGGGCGCATGTGCTGTCCATCGCGGCCGAGGGATGCGCGGCGTATCCGGCTGCCGCCCGGCGGGTCGGACTTGCGAAGACCTCCCCGGATCATGCCTGGCGCGCCGCCGGGGCCGAGGACCGTCTTCAGCGTCTCAGGTAGCCACCGGGTCTTCGCCAAGCCGGTCCAGTTGCCGTGCGCGCTTGCGGGCCAGCGCGGCGCGCTTGCCGTCGCTCATCAGCCGGATGCGGCGGAAGATGTTTGCAGGATCGGCATTCAGCCGGTCGAGAAGGCGGCACGCCAGGGGCCCGACCACAGGCTCGACCATGGCCGCCTCCCAGATCGGAGCCAGCAGATTGAAGTCAAGCCCGCCGTTGCGAAAGCCGAAATCCTGCATGCCAAGCGGCATCTTGCTGCCGGGTTTGCGGCGGTCGCCAAACGGCCTTTCGGGCTCGGTTCCCGAGAACAGCCTCTCGGCCTCGTAAAGCTTCATCAGCGAAAAGAGCACGTTCAGCGCCAGGCCGACGCGTCTTTGTCCCTCGGTCTCGCCGAACTCACCGAAGGTGATGACCGAAGAGATCAGCCAGCGGTCGGGCAGTTCCGCCAGAAGCGTTGTCGGCTCTTCGGCCCAGATCCGCAGGAACAGGGCGGGCGCATGGGCGGGATAGGTCGCCCGGCGCAGATGAACGATCAGATCGGCGTTCAGAACCGCCAGTTCGGTCTGCCCCGCAAGCTCGGCGCGCAACTGGCCCAGCTTGCGCTGGTAATGCGAAACCTTTCCGACAGTGAAGGCGCTTTCCGGGGGCACGCGCCGGGCGACCAGCACCTTCAGGTCGATGTCCGGAGCGGGCAAAGCCTCGCCACGGCCGTAAAGCACCGGGCCCCGGCGCTGGTTCCAGCGCGCGATGACGCTGCCGGGGGCATCGGGATAGGTCAGCGCCAGGTCGGGTGCGCCTGTCCGTCCTTCGGGCGGGGCCGGACCATCGCCCGCGGCGGTTGAGGGTGGCGCAGGCGGGACTGCCATCTTGGGTCACTCGTTCGTCCGAACCGCAGGGGCCGTTTCGGACCGGAAGGCTAGGGTGGCGGTCCTGGCCGGTCAAGCGCCCTTGGGTCCGGAAGGGCCGTGGCTCAGGCCATCATTTCCTTCGTGGCCGTCAGTCTCAGGTCCGGATAGTCCCGCACCACCCGGTCGATGTCCCATTGCAGGCGGGTCAGGAACACGAGGTCGCCGTCGGTGTCATGGGCGATATGGCCCTTGTTGACGTTGACCAGCTTCTCCACCTCGGCCTTGTCGCCGGAAATCCAGCGCGCGCTCTGGAAGTTCGACCCTTCGAACCGGACGGGCAGCGAATATTCCTGCTCGATCCGGGAGGCGAGCACGTCGAACTGCAAGGCCCCCACCACACCGACGATGTAGCCCGAGCCGATCATCGGCTTGAAGACCTTGGCGGCCCCCTCTTCGGCGAACTGGGTCAGCGCCTTTTCCAGGTGTTTGGCCTTCAGCGGGTCGGTCGCGCGGATGGTCTGCAGAAGCTCCGGCGCGAAGCTGGGGATGCCGGTGAACCGAAGCGCCTCACCTTCGGTCAGCGCGTCGCCGATCCGCAGCTGGCCATGGTTCGGGATGCCGATGATGTCGCCGGCCCAGGCTTCCTCGGCCAGCTCGCGGTCGGCGGCCAGGAACAGGACCGGGTTGGTGATCGACATCGGCTTTTTCGTGCGGACGTGGTGCAGCTTCATGCCGCGTTCGAAATGGCCAGAGGCCAGGCGGACAAAAGCCACCCGGTCGCGGTGCTTGGGGTCCATGTTGGCCTGCACCTTGAAGACGAAGCCGGTCACGGGGGTTTCTTCGGCGCTGACCTGGCGCTCCGAAGCTTTCTGCGGCTGCGGCTCCGGCCCGTATTCGCCGATGCCGTCCATCAGCTCCTTGACCCCGAACGAGTTGATCGCGGACCCGAACCAGATCGGCGTCATCGAGCCGTTGAGGAAGGCCGTCCGGTCAAAGGCGGGCAAAAGTTCCCGCGCCATTTCAAGCTCTTCGTGGAACTTCTTCAACAGGTCCGCCGGGATGTGTTCGGCAAGTTTCGGGTCGTCCACGCCGGAAATCTGGATGCTTTCGGCCACCTTGTTGCGGTCGGCGCGGTCCATGATCTCCAGCCGGTCGTGCAAGAGGTCATAGGCTCCGACGAACTCGCGCCCCATGCCGATGGGCCAGCTTGCAGGCGTCACGTCGATGGCGAGGTTCTCTTGAATCTCGTCGATGATCTCGAACACATCGCGGCTTTCGCGGTCCATCTTGTTGCAGAAGGTCAGGATCGGCAGGTCACGGAGGCGGCAGACCTCGAAGAGCTTGCGGGTCTGGCTTTCGACGCCCTTGGCCCCGTCGATGACCATGATCGCGGCGTCGACGGCGGTGAGGGTGCGGTAGGTGTCCTCGGAAAAGTCGCTGTGGCCGGGCGTGTCCACCAGGTTGAACCGGTACTGCCGGAAGTCGAAGGACATGGCGGAGGCAGAAACAGAGATTCCCCGCTCCTGCTCCAGCTTCATGAAGTCGGACCGCGTGCGCCGGGCATCGCCCTTGGCGCGGACCTGGCCCGCCATCTGGATCGCGCCGCCGAAGAGCAGGAATTTTTCGGTCAGCGTGGTTTTCCCCGCGTCCGGGTGCGAGATGATCGCAAAGGTCCGGCGGCGGGCGATTTCGGGGGGCAGGGCGGCACGATTTGTCATGTGGCGTCTATAGGCTGGGCTCGGGTCCGCCGCAACGGCAAGCCGGGGCTTGCGCGACTCACTCAAAGTGCGGAAGATCAGAACATAAGTAGAACATGGAGGATATGATGACCTTGCAAGAGATTGCGAACGAACTGGTCGCGGGCTGCCGCGAGGATCGGACTCGCGCCAATCTGGACCGGCTTTATGCGCCCGACGCCGTGTCGGTCGAAGCGATGGACATGGGCGGCGGGGCGGAAACAAAGGGGCTGGCAGGCATCCACGGCAAGCACGACTGGTGGGAAGGCGCGTTTGAAACCCATGGACTGACCGTCGAAGGCCCCTTCATCCACGGCGATGACCGCTTTGCCGTGGTCTATGGCATGGACACCACGGACAAGGCGACCGGCGTCCGGTCGCAGGGCCGGGAAGTCGGGATCTATCAGGTCAAGGGCGGCAAGATCGTGCGGGAGGAGTTCTACTATACGATGTAGTCCTTCGGGGCGCATCCTCCGCTCTTGCCGTCCCGACCCCTCCTGCTAGGCTCTGGCCAAAGCAGGAGGGTCGGATGGATCTGGGGATCAGGGGAAAACGGGCACTGGTCTGTGCCTCGTCCAAGGGGCTGGGGCGCGGCTGTGCCGAGTCCTTGGCCGAAGCCGGTGTCGATCTGGTGATGAACGCCCGTGGAGCCGAGGCGCTGGAAGCCGCCGCCGCCGAAATCCGGTTAAGGCATCAAGTGAACATCATCACCGTATGCACTGATATCACGACAGAATCAGGCCGTTCATCTGTTCTTGCGCAGGGTCCCTTCGACATCCTTGTCACCAATGCGGGCGGGCCGCCTCCCGGCCATTGGTCGGACTGGGGGCGTGACGACTTCCTGAAGGCGCTGGACGCCAACATGCTGACGCCCATCGCGCTGATGCAGGCGGTCCTGCCGGGGATGATGGCGCAGGGCTGGGGCCGGGTGGTCAACATCACCAGCGTTTCGGTCAAGTCCCCTGTTCCGGTTCTGGGTCTGTCGAACACCGCCCGTGCCGGGCTGACCGGCTTTGTCGCCGGGACCTCGCGGCAGGTGGCCGGAAAGGGCGTCGTGATCAACAACCTCCTGCCGGGCATCCACGCGACCGACCGGTCCATCGCGCTGGACGGGGCGGTGGTCAAGGCGCGCGGCATCAGCATGGAGGATGCCATCGCGGAACGCGCCGCCACCATCCCCGCCGGGCGCTACGGCACACCGACCGAGTTCGGTGCGGCCTGTGCGTTCCTCTGCTCGCAGTATGCCGGGTTCATCGTCGGACAGAACATCCTTCTGGACGGCGGAGCGACCAACACGACGCTGTAGGCTTGCCGGGCGTGAACACGGCTGCTAGGCAAAACCTGACAAAAACCGTAGCGTTGTATGCCCGACACCTTTCCGATCCGGCTTGAGGCCCGTGCCCTGTCCCGTTCCTTTGGCGGCAGGCCGGTGGTGGATGACCTGTCGCTGGCCGTGGCGCCGGGGCAGGTGACCTGTCTTCTGGGCCCCTCGGGCTGTGGAAAATCGACGACCCTGCGGATGATCGCCGGGGTGGAGCGGGTCGATCGGGGCGAGGTCTGGATCGATGGGCGTCAGGTTGCAGGTCCCCGTGTCCATGTCCCGCCCGAGGCGCGGTCGGTCGGGCTGATGTTCCAGGACTTCGCGCTGTTCCCGCATCTGTCGGTGGCTGAGAACATCGGTTTCGGGCTGCGGGCAGACCGGGCGGAGAAGCAGCGGCGGATCGATGAACTTCTTGAAAAGGTGGATTTATCCGGGTTCGGCCGGACACATCCGCACCAGCTTTCGGGGGGCGAACAGCAAAGGGTGGCCCTGGCCCGCGCCCTGGCCCCGAAGCCCCGCGTCATGCTGATGGACGAACCCTTCTCCGGCCTCGACAACCGGCTGCGCGACGGCATCCGCGACCGCACGCTGGACCTTCTGAAAGAGGAAGGCACTGCCGTTCTGCTGGTCACCCACGAGCCGGACGAGGCGATGCGGATGGCCGACGAGATCGCGCTGATGCGGGCGGGCCGGATCGTGCAGAAGGGCGCGCCCTACAATGTCTACAACGCGCCGGTGGACAAGGCCGCCGCCGCGTTCTTCAGCGATATCAACGTGATCCGGGGCACGTCGAAGGGCGCCTTGACCGAAACCCCCTTCGGGGCGTTCCTGACACCCGGCCACCAGGACGGGGCTGCGGTCGAGATCGTGATCCGTCCGCAGCATCTGCGGATCGACTTTGACCGGGCTGGCCGCGGCCCGCACCCGACGCCCGAGGACGGCACCCCGGCGCGCGGAACGGTCCTGCGCAGCCGGTATCTGGGGCGGGAAAGCCTGGTCGATTTCGCGATGGACTTCGAGGGCGCGATGCTCACCGCGTCGGTCCCAGGTGTCTTCCTGCCAAAGCCCGGAACCGTCCTTTGGCTGATGATCCGGCGCGACCGGTGCTTTGTGTTCGGGGTTTGACGCAACTCCATCGGATGGCGCGTTAATCCAAGGACTTACGGGCCGCAAGCGACATCTGGAATCCATCTGGAATCCGTATGGAAACGATCCATACGCGCGTATGGGGAAGCGGCCGTTAACCAGGTCTCCGAATCAGGTCCCGTGCAGGCGGTGCCAGTCGGTCAGGGTCTGGCCGGGCGTGCTGGCAAAGGTTTCACCGGTCAACCGCAAGGCGCCGATCCGGTCGACACGAAAGCTGCGAAAGTCGCTGCGGGTTTCGCACCATGCCGCCAGTGTCCAGACGCGGCCCCAGAACTCCAGGAGAAGCGGGCGGACATTGCGCCGGGACGGACGGTCCGAGTCGTCGACATAGCCTATCGCAATCCGCTCCTGCAGCCTGATGGCGCGGCGGAGCGTCGGAAGGTGTTGCGCTGCCGCGATCGCCTCGGCCCCAGGAAAGACCCAGGTGTCCTGTCCGACCCCATCGAGAAGCCGCGCAGGCAGGACGGCGGCGATCTTGCCCTGCAGGCTTTCCGCCGCGCGAGTGAGCGAGGGGTCGGCCCCGCGGGTGACAAGCTGCAGGCCGAGAGTCAGGGCCTGCACCTCGTCGGGGGTCAGCGTCAGGGGTGGCAAGGAGACCGGCTCGCGCAGGATGTAGCCCACGCCGCGCTCGCCCTCGACCGGCAAGCCCGAGGCGATGAGCGTGGCCATGTCGCGCCAGAGGGTGCGGGTCGAGACCTCAAGCCGTTCGGCCATTCCCTGCGCTGTGTGCAGCCGCCCGTCGCGCAGGATCTGGATCAGTTCGAACAGGCGGTCGGTACGGCGCATGGCGCAAGGTTGGCGTCAGTCCATCCGCCAGACAAGCGTTGAATGGGACATCTGCGCGCTTGCCATGTCGATCAGTGCGCCGAACGGGGCGAAGTCCGGGTCGGCCATGACCGCCTGCGAGGCGGCAAGGGCGGCATCGTGGCTGGCCCAGGTGACAGCATCGGTCCAGATGCCGTCGGTGCCTTCGGCGAGCATCCGGGCGACAAAGCCGGGCTGGCGGCGGACGGCCGGGTCGGTCCCCCTTGCGGCCGCAAGGAAGGCCACACGGTCGGTGCCGGGAACGAGGCGGAACGTGACGATTTCGAGGGTCTGCATCGGTATCTCCATCGGTTGCGATGCCGGCGGTGTGACACAGGCCAACTGACGACTGTCTGTCAGTAGCGTTGGGTGGGGGGCAAAAGTTTTCGAAAACTTTTGACAAGATCCTTCGAAGGATTTTGGCTTCCTGGCTCAGCCGTCGGGTTCGATCCCCGATTGCGGCAATAGCGTCGCGACCTTGTAGAGAAGGCTTTTCGCTGCCCTGGCCCTGGGGTTTCCTTCAAGCCCGACATGGCGCAGGCCCTCGACCAGGGCCTCCAGTTCCTCGGGCGTCAGCATGGTCGGCGGCAGCATCAGGGGTGAGCGCAGGATATAGCCCAGGCCCCGTTCTCCGATCACCGGCAGCCCGGTGGCGGCGAGCATGTCCATGTCCCGCCAGATGGTTCGGGTGGACACGCCAAGGTATCGGGCAAGCTCGCCCGCCGTGTGCAGGCGCCCGTCGCGCAGGCGCTGGACAATGTCGTAAAGCCGCGCGTCGCGTTTCAACTGTCTGCCTGTCCGGATGGGAAACTGCCCAACTTACTGACAAAATACTGTCAGTTGACTGGACCCTGCAAGCGGCTTCGGCCTTGGAATGCTGGCTTTCCTGGGCCTAAGAGAAGACCAGAGTGGAAACAGACGCCCCGAGCGGGGCAGGAACGGAGCATTGTCATGTTCAACAACATCGGATTGCCGGGCATCTTGCTGATCGCGGTCGTGGTCCTGGTCCTGTTCGGCAAGGGCAAGGTCTCCTCGCTGATGGGTGAGGTCGGCAAGGGCATCACCGCCTTCAAGAAGGGCGTGAACGACACCACCAAGGAAATGGAAGACGCCAAGGCCGATGTCGCCAAGGACGTGACCCCGGTCGAGAAGGACAAGGTCTGAAGCCAGACCTTCGGGGGATGCAACGATGGATCTCAGCTGGTCCGAACTTCTGGTCGTCGCTGTCGTCGCGCTGGTCATCATCGGCCCCAAGGACCTGCCTGGCATGTTCCGCGAGCTTGGGCGGATCACGGCGAAAATCCGGGCGATGGGACGCGAATTCAGCCGCGCGATGGAGCAGGCGGCGAAAGAGTCCGGCGTCAAGGACGTGGCGGATGACCTGAAGAAGGTGACCTCGCCGTCGGCCCTGGGCCTGGATGCCGTCAAGTCCGCCGCCGACCGGTTCGAGAAGTGGGACCCGCTGAAGAACGCGGCCAAGCCGTCGAAGCCCCTGACACCGCCGCCCATGCCTGCCAGCCCGGTCAGCCCGGCACCGGGGGCCGCTTCGCCTGCTGCAGCACCCGTGGCCGACGCAGCGCCAACAGCTGCTGCCCCCGCCGGGCCCAACACCGCAGCGCTTTACGAAAAGCAGGCCGCGCGCAAGGCCGTCCTGACGGAAGCGGCGGCCAAGCTGAAGGCAATCTCCAGCCCGGCAGAGGCCGCCCCGGACCCCGCGCCTGCGGCAAAGTCGCCGGGTCGGCGGCGCAAGAAGGCCGAAGCCACCGGCGGTGACGCATGACCGCCGGGGACGAGATCGACGACAGCGCGGCCCCGCTGGTCGAGCATCTGATCGAGTTGCGCAACCGGATCATCTGGTCCGTCGCGGCTTTCCTGATCGCGATGATTCTGTCCTTCATCGTCGCCGAGCCGATCCTTGATTTCATGCTGACCCCGATCGAGCAGGCGATGCGCGACCTGGGCGACCCGAACCCGGTGATGCAGTACACCGCGCCGCAGGAATATTTCTTCACGCTGGTCCATATCTCGGTCGTGGCCGGGCTGATGCTCAGCTTTCCGGTGATCGCCTACCAGCTCTGGCGCTTTGTCGCACCGGGACTGTACCGCAACGAGAAGCAGGCGTTCCTGCCGTTCCTGATCGCCTCGCCGTTGCTGTTCATCCTGGGCGCGGCTTTCGCGCATTATGTCGTCACGCCGATCGCGATGACGTTCTTTCTGGGCTTCGCCGATGCCTTCTCGGTGGTGACGGCCCTCTTGCCGGGCCTTGCCGACACGCCCGCCGGGACGGTGGTCGAAACCACGGCTCCGGTGGCGGACAAGGGGATCGACATCGTGTTTCAGGGCAAGGTGAACGAGACGCTGGACATCAGTCTGAAGCTGATCATGGCCTTCGGGCTGTGCTTCCAGTTGCCGGTGCTTCTGACGCTGATGGGCAAGGCGGGGCTGGCGACCTCGGCGGGTCTGGCGAACATGCGGCGCTACGCGATCGTGATCATCCTGATCGTGGCGGCGGTGGTCACGCCGCCGGACGTGATGAGCCAGCTGATCCTCTTTTTCGCGGTCTATCCCCTGTACGAAGTGTCGATCTTCCTGATCCGCCGGATCGAGAAGCGGCGCGAGGCGGAGCTTCGGGCCGAGGGTCTGTGGGACGACGAGACCGATGCGCCGTCCGAGACCCCGGAGACGAAAGTGTGACCGACCCCTTGGACCGGATCGCGGCGGCGCTGGAGCGACTGGCCCCGGCCCCGGCACCCGTGCCGGATTTCGGGGGCGAGGCCTTCGTCTGGCACACCGGCCCCGACCGGCTGGACCCGGTGGCAGAGGTCAGCCGCGTGGACCTGTCGCTTCTGGTGGGCGTCGACCGGGCGCGCGACACGCTGCTGGCCAATACCCGGCAATTCGCCGCCGGGCTGCCTGCGAACAACGCGCTGCTCTGGGGCGCGCGGGGGATGGGGAAGTCCAGTCTCGTCAAGGCGGTCCATGCCGCGGTCCGGTCCGAAGGGCATGACCTGAAGATCGTCGAACTCAGCCGCGAGGACCTGCCGTCGGTGCAGCGCCTGCTGGCGCATCTGCGTGCGTCGCCGCACCGGTTCCTTCTGTTCTGCGATGATCTGTCGTTCAGCCATGACGACCAGCACTACAAGTCGCTGAAAGCGGTCCTTGACGGCGGGATCGAGGGCCGGCCCGAGAACGTCCTGTTCTACGCCACCTCGAACCGCCGCCATCTGATGCCCCGCGACATGATCGAGAACGAGCGCTCGTCCGCGATCAGCCCCTCGGAGGCGGTGGAGGAGAAGGTTTCGCTGTCCGACCGGTTCGGGCTGTGGCTGGGGTTCCATCCCTGCAGCCAGGACGACTATCTCGGGATGATCCGGGGCTACTGCGCCGCGCACGGGGTCAGCGTGCCTGAGGACCGGCTCCAGGCCGAGGCGATCGAGTGGCAGGCGACGCGAGGGTCGCGGTCGGGCCGCGTTGCCTGGCAGTTCTTCTGCGATCTTGCGGCGCGCGAAGGGGTGCGCATCCGGGCGTGACAGCAGATCTTCTCTTGCGGCAGACCGCCGCGCGCCTTAGGCCAAGTGGATCATGATCGCCGAAATCCTGATCATCGCGGGCCTGATCATCCTGAACGGCGTGCTGGCCATGTCGGAACTGGCCATCGTCAGCGCGCGACCCGCCCGGCTGAAACCGCTGGAAGGCAGAAACCGGGGCGCGCGTCTGGCGTTGCGGCTGGCCGAACATCCGGGCCGCTTCCTGTCCACCGTGCAGATCGGGATCACCGCGGTCGGGGTGCTGTCGGGAGCGCTGTCGGGCGCGACGCTGGGACAACGGCTTGAGCTTTGGCTGGTCGCCCGGGGCATCGACGGCGACTGGGCAGCCACGCTCGGGGTTGGCGGGGTGGTGGTCGCGATCACCTATTTCAGCCTGATCGTCGGCGAACTGGTTCCGAAACAGATGGCCCTGCGCAATGCCGAGGGGATCGCGATCCGGATGGCCCCGGCGATGACGTTTCTGTCCGTCGTCGCCGCGCCTTTGGTCTGGTTCCTGGAACGGTCGGGCAGAGTGCTCCTGTGGCTTCTGGGGCAGCGCGGCGAAAGCGCCAACCGGGTCACGGAAGAAGAGGTGCACGTGCTTTTGGCCGAGGCGCATGAAGGCGGGGTTCTGGAAACCGAAGAGCGCGAGATGATCACCGGGGTCATGCGCCTGTCGGACCGCACCGCGCGCGCCCTGATGACCCCCCGGCATGAGGTCGAGATGCTGCCCCTGGACGCGACCGGTGCCGAGGCGGTGGCTGCCATCCGCAAGGTGGCCCGCCCGCGGATGCCGGTCGCGGATGCCGAAGGGGACGTGGTAGGGATCGTGCTCTTGTCGGATGCCTTTCAGGCGGTCTCTCGCCGTGAAACGATTGAAATCAAGGCGCTTCTGCGCGAGGTGCCCGTCGTGTCGGACCGGGCCGAGGCGCTGGATGTGCTGGAAATCCTGCAGAAGTCTGACCACCACTTTGCCCTTGTCTATGACGAGTACGGCCATTTCGAAGGCATCCTGACCACCACCGACGTCCTGGAGGCCATCACCGGGGCCATAGCGGCCAATGACGGGGATGAACCCGCGCTCGTCACCCGAGCCGACGGCAGCCATCTGGTCGCGGGCTGGATGCCGGTCGACGAATTCTGCGATCGCCTGGGCTTCCCGCGCAGCATGGCGGGCGAATACGACACCGTCGCCGGGCTTATCCTGCACCAGATGGGCCATATCCCCGAGCTTGGCGAAACCTTCATCGCCGAAGGTTACCGGTTCGAGGTCATCGATCTTGACGGGCGGCGCATCGACAAGGTCCTGGTGGCGCGGGACGCCAGCCGGACATGATCTTCCGGCGGGAATTCAGCCTCTGACGACCTTTTGCGGAAGCGTCGTCGCAGGGGCGTCACTGCAGATAGCCGACCGGGTCGAAGCTTTCCTTCGAGGTGTTGCGGACCTCGAAATGCAGGATGGCCGGATCGCCGGGGGCGACCTTGCCGATCTCCTGCCCGCGCTGGACCTTGGCGCCCTTCTTCACCGCCATGCCGCTGACACCGACATAGACGGTCAGAAGGTCGCCCGCGTGACGCAGGATCACGATGCCCTTGCCGTTGGTGTCGGCCGAGATGACCGTCACGGTTCCGGCGTCCGCCGCCCGGACCGCACTGCCTGCGGCAGCGGCGATGTCGATCCCCTGGTTCGTCTTCTTGTCGTAGCTGCGGATGATCTTGCCCTGGGCCGGCATCGCGAATTTCGCGGCGGTGGCCGCCGAGGCTTCGGACCCGAGGTCCGGTGACGGGGGCGTCGCCTTGGGCTTGGTGCCGCTGGCTTCGGTTTCCTCGTCCGGCAGCGGTTGCGACGCCGAAGGCGGCTCGGGTGTCGGGGTGCCTGCGCCCGGCGCGGTCGGAACCGGCTCGGGGTCGGGGGCGGCGGCCGTGGCAATCGGGATGATAAGGGTCTGGCCCTCGCGCACCGCCAGGTCCGGCCCGAGCTGGTTCCAGTCGGCCAGCGCCTTGGCCGAGACATTGTAGGTCCGGGCGATGGTGAACGCGGTTTCGCCCCGCGCCACCCGGTGGGTCAGGGGCTGGCCGGAGATGGGCTTGGACGCGGCAGGGGCAGCAGCGGTCGGCCCGACCTCGTCAAGCGCCGTCGTGGCAATGGCGGAAATGTCGACCGACCCGGCTGCGCCGCCGGGGCTGACGATGGCGGGTTGCGGCATGGCCGACACCCGTCCGGGAAGGATCAGAAGCTCGCCGTCGCGCAACGGATCGGTGGGCCTGAGGGCATTCTTCTGCGCCAGGTCCTCGGGGCGAAGCCCGAGACGCGAGGCCATGCTGGCGACCGTCTCGCCGCGCCGGGCCGTGGCCATCTGGTAATCGGGGTACGAGATGATGCCGTTGCCATCCGGCTGGGGGGCTGCGGCGGTTGCCTGCCGGGCCGCCGCAGAGGTGTCGCCCGCACCTGCGCGCAGGTCCCAGTCCAACCCGCCGTTGCTGATGCAGCCCGAGAGCGCCAGCGCACTTGCGCCGAGCACGAAGGTTGCCCGAAGGGATCTGCCGGTTCCTGCCATGACTACCGCCTCTGCTCTCATGTCCGGGTTTGGCCCGATTTCTGGTTGCGCATGTTACTCGGACCCAAGCCCTTCGACCAGTGGCACAAAGCGCACTGGGCGAAGTTCTTCATAATCATAGCCGGTATCGGTGCGGGTCACCTTGATCAGCGCCTGCACCGCGTCCGACTGGCCGACCGGCACCACCATGATGCCGCCGGGCTTCAGCTGCTCCAGAAGCGGCCCCGGCGGGTCCTCGGCGGCGGCGGTCACGATGATCCGGTCGAAGGGGGCCTGGTCCGGCAGCCCGTGTGAGCCATCGGCGGTCAGCGTGGTGATGTTCGGGATGTCGAGCCTGCGGAACAGGTCCGCCGCCTCGCGCACCAGTCGGCGGTAGCGGTCCACGCTGTAGACCCGGCGAGCCAGATGCGACAGGACGGCGGCCTGGTAGCCCGAGCCGGTGCCGACCTCCAGGACCGTGTCGCGCGGATTGACCGCCAGCGCCTGGGTCATCAGCCCCACGACCGAGGGCTGGCTGATGGTCTGCCCGCAGGCGATGGGCAGCGGCATGTCCTCATAGGCGCGGTCGGCAAAGATGTTGCGCACGAAGAGGCCACGGTCGACCTTTTCCATCGCGGTCAGGACCCTTGTGTCGGTCACGCCGCGCGAGCGGAGTTGAAAGAGAAAGCGCATCTTGCGTTCGGCAAGCTCTTCGGAGGTCAGTGTCGGTTCCTCCGGGTCTTCAGTCATGCCAGCCGCGCCTCAAGATCGGCCAGAAGGTCATGGGCGGTCAGGTCCGCGCGCATCGGCGTCACGGAAATCCAGCCGTCAAGGTTCACGGCGGCGTCGCTGCCGGGCAGGGTCGGCGTATGCTGGTGTCCGCCCTTGATCCACAGGAACTTGCGGCCCGAGGGTGACTGGTGCGGCTCGACGCTGAACGACGTGTCGCGGCGGAAGCCCTGGGCGGCCACCTTCATTCCGCGCGTGGTCGCGCCGGGCAGGGGCGGGAAGTTGACGTTGTAGAACACGCGGTAGTCGTCCTTTGTCCACAGACCCTTGTCCAGAAGCGCGCGGACAACGCCAGCACCATGGACGCGGGCGCTTTCGAACGGATCGGCGCGTTTTGCGTTTTCCGGCCCGAAGAACTGCGACAGCGCAATCGCCGGGACGCCCTGCAAGGCCGCCTCCATCGCCGCACCGATGGTCCCGGAGTAGAGCACGTTCTCGGCGGAATTGTTGCCCCGGTTCACGCCGGACAGCACCAGATCGGGCTTCGCCCCGTCGAGCACGTCATAGATCGCCGCCAGCACGCAGTCGGCAGGCGAGCCTTCGGCGGCAAAGCGGCGGGGGCCAAGCTCGGCGATCATCATCGGATGGGTATAGCTGATGCAATGCCCGACGCCCGACTGCTCGAAGGCCGGGGCGACGGTCCAGACCTCGCCTTTCGGACCGGCGATTTCGGCCGCGATTTCCGTCAGCACCTCCAGCCCCGGTGCGTTGATGCCATCGTCGTTGGTGATCAGGATGCGCATGCGGGGCCCCAGTGCTATCCCAGTGCTTTGTGCCTGATTAGACGACGCCGCCGACCCCCACAAGGCGCGTTCCCCCGCCTGACCGGTAGGAAAGGCTTGCGCGCTGGAGAATTGCACGCTCAGATAACTGCAAGGGGAAACGGGATGGCACAGACCGCGACGGACCGACCCGAGGCGATCCGGGTCGACGATCTGCACAAGAGCTTCGGGCCGCATCATGTCCTGAAGGGCGTGTCGCTTGCGGCGCACGAGGGCGATGTGGTCGCGATCATCGGCGGCTCGGGGTCGGGCAAGTCCACGATGCTGCGCTGCATCAACTTTCTCGAAACGCCGTCCTCGGGGCAGATCACCATCGCGGGCGAGGCGGTGGCCATGCGGCCCGACGGCGCGCCCTCCGACCGCCGCCAGATCGAGCGCATCCGGCAAAGCCTCGGCATGGTGTTCCAGTCGTTCAACCTCTGGACCCATCGCACGGTGCTGGAGAACCTGATCGAAGTCCCGGTCCACGTGCAGAAATGCCCGAGGGACGAGGCGATCGCCCGCGCCCGCAAGCTTCTGGCGCGCGTCGGTCTGGCCGAGAAGGAAGCCGCCTACCCGGCCTTCATGTCGGGCGGCCAGCAGCAGCGTGCCGCCATCGCGCGCGCGCTCTGCATGGAGCCCCGCGCCATGCTCTTCGATGAGCCGACCAGCGCCCTGGACCCCGAACTCGTCGGCGAGGTGCTGCAGGTCATCCGCGCGCTTGCCGACGAGGGGCGCA
>JBIJDO010000224.1:0-5212 GCA_044344105.1 Tabrizicola sp. | reverse complement strand
GACCCGGACGACCCGCGCGATCTTTTCGGGATGATCCTGCGGGCCGGCTGAATGCGACGCCGTGTAGATACGTCCGTATATACGCTCGTATCTACAAACCTACGGCGCATATACACACACCGTGCTGGGTCCCTGGCTCACAGGTTCGGTGAACGCGCAGAGTACCCGCCATTGCACCCCATAGCTGGGATGGTGTATTGTCCAGCCTCCTACATGTTGACCCTGCAAAGAAGGCGCCCGCCCCGATGGCCGACACTCCGGAAGACACGGACAAAAAGGAAGAAACGCCGGAGCGGCCCAGCTGGCACGGGCCCCAGATCGACATCGCGGCCGAGATGAAGACCGCCTATCTCGACTATGCGATGAGCGTGATCGTCTCCCGCGCCATTCCTGACCTGCGCGACGGGCTGAAGCCGGTCCACCGGCGCATCCTCTTTGCGATGCAGGAAAGCGGGAACACCCACGACAAGTCCTATCGCAAGTCGGCCCGGCCCGTCGGCGACACGATGGGGAAATACCATCCGCACGGCGACAGTGCGATCTACGACGCGCTGGTGCGGATGGCCCAGCCCTTCAGCATGTCGCTGAAACTCCTTGATGGGCAAGGGAATTTCGGCTCCATGGATGGCGACAACCCGGCGGCCATGCGCTACACCGAAGTGCGGATGGACAAGCCCGCCGCCTTCCTTCTGGCGGACATCGACAAGGAAACGGTCGATTTCCAGGACAATTACGACGGCAAGGACCGCGAACCGACCGTCCTTCCGGCCCGCTTCCCCAACATGCTGGTCAACGGCGCGGGCGGCATCGCCGTCGGCATGGCCACCAACATCCCGCCGCATAACCTGGGCGAGGTGATCGACGGCACGCTCGCATTGATCGCCGATCCCGACATCAGCATGGAAGCGCTGATGGAGATCATCCCCGCCCCGGATTTTCCGACCGGCGGGCAGATCCTTGGCCGGTCCGGCGCGCGCAAGGCCTATCTCGAAGGACGCGGCAGCGTCATCATCCGCTCGAAGACCCATATCGAGGAGATTCGCAAGGACCGCTGGGCCATCGTCATCGACGAGGTGCCCTATCAGGTCAACAAGGCCGCGATGATCGAGAAGATCGCCGAACTGGTCCGCGAAAAGCGGATCGAGGGGATCGCCGGGATCGCAGACGAATCCGACCGGATCGGCGTCCGCGTGGTGATCGAGCTCAAGCGCGACGCGACGCCCGATGTGGTGTTGAACCAGCTGTTCCGGTTCTCGACCATGCAGGTCAGTTTCGGCTGCAACATGCTGGCGCTGAACGGCGGCAAGCCGGAGCAGCTGACCTTGCGCGATTTCCTCAGCTATTTCATTACGTTCCGCGAGGAAGTTGTCGCCCGTCGGACGGCCTTTGAACTGAAGAAGGCCCGCGAACGCAGCCACATCCTCTGCGGCCTCGCGGTCGCCGTGTCCAATGTCGACGAAATCGTCGCGACCATCCGCGCCTCTGCCGACCCGGCCGAAGCCCGCGACCGGCTGATGACCCGCCGCTGGCCCGCCGGTGACATCGCGCCGTATATACGCCTGATCGACGATCCATCGCACACGATCAATTCGGACGGGACCTATAATCTCTCCGAAGTCCAGGCCCGCGCGATCCTTGACCTGCGCCTGCAGCGCTTGACTGCGATGGGGGTGAAGGAAGTCACCGACGAACTTGAGGATTTGGCAGGCCGGATCAAGGACTTCCTCGACATTCTTTCCTCGCGCGACCGCATCATGGCGATCATTTCGGACGAACTCCGTGAGGTGAAGGCGCTCTTCGCCGTCCCCCGCCGCACCGAGATCACCAACTGGTCCGGCGACATGGAGGACGAGGACCTGATCGAGCGCGAGGACATGGTCGTGACCATCACCTCCGGCGGCTACATCAAGCGCACCCCCCTCGCCGAATTCCGCGCCCAGAACCGCGGCGGCAAGGGCCTGGCCTCGATGCAGACCAAGGACGACGATGTGGTCACCACGCTTTTCGTCGCCAATACGCACACTTGGCTGTTGTTCTTCACCACCGACGGGATGGTCTACAAGCTAAAGACCTGGCGCCTTCCCCTCGCGGGCCGCACCGCCAAGGGCAAGGCCCTGGTCAACATCCTCCCGATCGACGGCGGCATCTCCATCGCCGCGCTGATGCCGGTCGACGTCCCCGAGGAGGACTGGGGCAACCTGCAGATCGTCTTCGCCACCAGTGACGGCGACGTGCGGCAGAACGACCTGTCGGACTTCACCAATGTGATGCGCAACGGCAAGATCGCGATGAAGCTGCCCGAAGGCATCACGCTCGTGAACGCCGCCATCGCCAACGAGAACGACGACATCATGCTGGTCACCGAAGCCGGCCGCGCCATCCGCTTTTCCACCAACGAGATCCGCGTCTTCAAGTCGCGCGGCTCCACCGGCGTGCGCGGCATCCGCCTCGGCAGCGGCGACCACGTCGTTTCCATGTCGATCATCCGCCACTTCGAAGCCACGCCCGAAGAACGCGAGGCCTACCTGAAGCAACGCCGCCTGATGGCCGGGATCACCGAGGACGACACCGACGACGAGGAAGAAACCGTTGCAGCAGGCCAACTTAGCACCGAACGTTACAGCGAGATGTCGGCGGCCGAGGACCTGATCCTCACCGTCACCAAGGGCGGCTCGGGCAAGCTTTCCTCCTCCCACGACTACCCCGTCCGCGGCCGCGGCGGCATCGGCGTCAAGGCCATCTCGCCCGGCCCGCGCGGCGGCCGCATCATCGCCTCCTTCCCGGTCGAGACATCCGACCAGATCATGCTCGCCACTTCGACCGGCCAGTCGATCCGCGTGCCGGTCGACCAGGTCAGCTTCCGCTCGCGCAGCGCCGGCGGGGTCAAGGTCTTCACCCTCGCCGCCGATGAAGAGGTCGTCTCGGTCGCCCGCGTCGCCGATCAGGGTTCCGACTCTGAGTAGCCCGCTTGAGGTCCGCCTCGCCGCCCTTGCGGCGGCGGGGCAGACCATCACCTACGGGGCCCTGGCCCGGGACCTCGGCCTTCGGATCGCTGCTCTGACCGCGGCTCTTGAGGCCCTGATGCAGGAAGACGCCGCGCAAGGCAGGCCCTTCCGCGCCGCCCTCCTTCGCCAGCGCCTGTCGCCCCAGGGCCTGCCTGCTCCGGGTTTCTTCCAGAAAGCTGCGGAACTTGGCGCCCTGATCCCCGATCCGGCGGCCTTTGTCGCCGACCAGCGCGACCGCCTGTTCCGCACGCTCTGACCCGCAGCTTCTGTGCGCTGGCGCAAAGCGACCCTGCTAGGGTGGGGAATTTGCACAAAGTTCAGCCTGTGCAAAATGCCCTCATCCGGCAGAAGACCGGCAGATGCGTTCAAGGGAACCCTGATGGAAAAGCTTAAAGTCTACATGCCGCTTGTCGCGCGCCTCCTCCTCACCGCCGTCTTCCTGCCGGCCGGCCTCTTGAAGCTTGGCGATGTCGCGGGCTTCACCGGCTATCTGACCTCCGGCGGGCTTCCCGCCTTCCTGGCCTGGCCTGCGATCCTGTTCGAGGTTCTCCTCGGTCTTTCGATGCTGGCGGGTTTCCAGGCCCGCATCATGGCCCTTCTTGGTGCCGGCTTCTGCGTCCTGGCGGCGCTCCTCTACCATCTGAACCCGGATGATCAGATCCAGATGACCATCTTCTTCAAGAACCTTGGGATCGCCGCCGCCTTCCTGATGATCTTCACCCATGGCGCGGGCAGGTTCGCAGTCGACAAGACCTGACCCAAAGGCCAGACCGTCAAGCCGGGGGCACCGCTGGTCCCCGGCTTTTCATTTCCGCCGATCCGGCCTAAATGCAGGCCATGCGTGATCCCCTCCATATCATCGGCGGCGGCATGGCCGGGTCCGAGGCCGCCTGGGCCGCCGCAAACCTTGGCGTGCCCGTGGTCCTTCATGAGATGCGGCCCAGGGTTGCGACCTTCGCCCACCGCACCGGCAACTTCGCCGAGATGGTCTGCTCCAACTCCTTCCGCTCCGACGACCATGAACAGAACGCCGTCGGCCTGATCCACTGGGAGATGCGGCAGGCGGGCAGTCTGGTGATGGACATGGCCGACCGGCACCGCCTTCCGGCGGGCGGCGCTCTGGCAGTGGACCGCGATCCCTTTGCTGCGGCCGTCACCGAAAGACTGAAGGCACATCCGCTGATTTCCACGTCCTATGAAGAAGTTACCGATCTTCCCTCATCCGGTCACTGGATCATCGCCACCGGCCCCCTGACCAGCCCGGCGCTTGCCGCGTCGATCCGCGCCGCAACCGGGGCCGAGGCCCTGGCCTTCTTCGACGCCATCGCGCCGATCGTATATACCGAAAGCATCGACATGTCGGTCGCCTGGCCGCAAAGCCGCTACGACAAGGGCGAGACCGAGGACGAGCAAAAGGCCTACATCAACTGCCCGATGACCAGGGATGAGTATGAGGCGTTCATCGACGCCCTCCTCGCCGCCGAGAAGACCGAGTTCCACGAAGGCGAGACAGCAAGCTATTTCGACGGCTGCCTGCCCATTGAAGTGATGGCCGAGCGCGGTCGCGAAACCCTACGCCACGGCCCGATGAAGCCAGTCGGTCTCACGAACGCCCACAAACCCGATGAAAAGGCCCACGCGGTCGTCCAACTTCGCCGCGACAACAAGCTTGGCACGCTGCACAACATCGTCGGGTTCCAGACCAAGATGAAGTACGGTGCGCAAACCTCTGTAATCAGGATGATTCCGGGCCTACAGAATGCTAGCTTTGCCCGACTTGGCGGCATTCACCGCAACACCTTCATCAACTCTCCCACGCTTCTCGACGCGCAGATGCGGCTGAAGTCGCACCCGTATATACGCTTCGCCGGCCAGATCACCGGGGTTGAGGGCTATGTCGAAAGCGCGGCGATGGGCCTCCTGGCCGGACGCATGGCCGCTGCCGAAATCCTGGGGAAAAGCCTGCCGCCCCCGCCCCCGGAAACCGCGATCGGCGCGCTGGTGACCCATATCACCGGCGGGGCCGAGGCCAGAACCTTCCAGCCGATGAACGTCAACTTCGGCCTCTTCCCCCCGATCGACGCCAAAGGCGGTCGCCGGGGTCGGCACGACCGCTACAAGGCCTACACCGACCGCGCCAAGACCGCCTTCGCCGCATGGCTTGCAGGCTAGGACGGCACGCCTGCCAAGGTCACCTCCCCTCCCCC
>JBIJDO010000007.1:0-20593 GCA_044344105.1 Tabrizicola sp. | reverse complement strand
CGTCTTCCTCGATCTTCCAGGTGCCTTTGAAGTCCTTTTCGACCACGAAGGCATCGCCCGCCTGTACGGTGACCGGCGTGCCGCTGTCCGGGGTGATCACGATCCGCCCCTTGATCAGGACGACATATTCATAGGCAGTGTAGGTCGCATGATAGCTGCCCCTGGTGCATTCCCAGATGCCACTGACCATGCTGCCGTCCGATGCCGTGTGCAGGACCCAGGTCTTCATCGACGGGGTGCCTTCCGTCACGACCCAGCCGTCCAGATCGCCGGTCGCGGGGGCGATGCCTTCGGTCGAGGGCAGTCTGGTGATGCTTTGCATGGCTCGGGCCTTCTGCTGGGAGGATCACCCGCAGCTTTGCGGCCTCGCGGGCGGTCTGTCATGACAACGCGCGACGGCGACAGGCTTGATCGCGACCTTTGCCTAATCGGCGTCGAAATCCGCTGCCGAGTGACGCTCGCGCAGCTGCTCCTGCGGCTCGCCCCAGGTCCGGTTGACCTTGCGGCCCCGGACCACCGCCGGGCGGGCATCGATGCGCTTGGCCCAGGCCATGACATGTCCGTAGCTCTCGACATCCAGGAACTCCGCCGCGTTGTAGGAGCGGCCAAGGACAAGTCCGCCGTACCAGGCCCAGATCGCCATGTCGGCCAGCGAGTATTCTCCGCCCGCCATCCAGTCACGGGTCGCCAGATGCCGGTCAAGGACGTCGAGCTGGCGCTTCGTCTCCATCGCATAGCGGTTGATCGCATATTCGATCTTGACCGGCGCATAGGCATAGAAATGGCCAAAGCCGCCCCCCAGGAACGGGGCCGATCCCATCTGCCAGAACAGCCACGAGAACATCTCGGTCCGCGCGCCTGGGTCCTTCGGGATGAAGGCTCCGCCGAACTTCTCGGCCAGATACAGCATGATCGACGCAGACTCGAACACCCGCTGCGCCGGTTTCGCCCCGTGATCCATCAGCGCCGGGATCTTGGAATTCGGGTTCACCGCGACAAAGCCCGACCCGAACTGGTCGCCCTTGCCGATGTCGATCAGCCAGGCGTCGTATTCGGCATCATGCCCCGCCGCCAGAAGCTCTTCCAGCAGGATCGTCACCTTGATCCCGTTCGGCGTCGCCAGCGAGTAAAGCTGCAGGGGATGCTTTCCGACCGGCAGGTCCTTGTCATGCGTCGCACCGGCGATGGGCCGGTTGATGCTGGCGAACGTGCCGCCCGAAGGCTGCTCCCAGGTCCAGACCTTCGGCGGCGTATAGTCGTTTGGCATCGGGGCACCCCTGCACTGTGGATCAGACAGGAAAGCTAGTGCGTCGTCCCGTGCTGCGCCAGAGGTCCGGAACGGCAGGAGGGGGTTGCAAAAACGCACAGGAGCCGCCGGGGGGCGACCATCCGGCCACGCCCGGCGGGGGCCATGACGATATGGCGTCAGACAGACAGGCAGACGTATTTCAGCTCCATGTAATCGTCGATCCCGTGACGCGAGCCTTCGCGGCCAAGCCCCGACTGCTTGACCCCCCCAAACGGCGCCATTTCGTTCGAGATGAGGCCTGTGTTCACCCCGACCATCCCGTATTCCAGCGCTTCCTGGACCCGGGTGATGCGGCCGATGTCGCGGGCATAGAAGTAGCTTGCGAGGCCAAAGATCGTGTTGTTGGCCATCTCGATCACTTCGGCCTCGGTGTCGAACCTGAACAGGGGGGCCAGCGGGCCGAACGTCTCCTCCTGTGCCACCTTCATGTCGGCCGTCACGCCGGTCACCACGGTCGGCTCGAAGAACGACCCGCCCAGCGCATGCCGCTTGCCGCCCAGCACGACCTTGCCGCCCCCGGCCAGCACATCGGCGATATGCTCCTCGACCTTGTCCATCGCCGCCTCGTTGATCAGGGGTCCCGTCGTCACCCCCGCCTTCAGCCCGTCGCCGATCGACAGCTTCTGCACCGCCGCCGTCAGCTTGGCGGCAAAGGCGTCATAGACCCCGGCCTGCACGTAGATCCGGTTGGCGCAGACGCAGGTCTGTCCGTTGTTGCGGAACTTCGAGATCATCGCCCCCTCGACCGCCAGATCCAGATCGGCGTCGTCGAAGACGATGAAGGGCGCATTGCCGCCCAATTCCATCGAGCATTTCAGCACCTGGTCGGCGGCCTGCTTCAGAAGGATGCGGCCCACCTCCGTGCTTCCCGTGAAGGTCAGCTTGCGGATCAGCGGGTTCTCGCAGAATTCCTTGCCGATGTCGGAGGACCGCTTCGAGGTGATGACCGAGAACAGGCCCGCCGGGATGCCAGCCCGTTCGGCCAGCACCGCCAAGGCCAGCGCCGACAAGGGTGTCTCCGCCGCAGGACGCGCGACGAACCCGCAGCCTGCCGCCAAAGCCGGGGCCACCTTCCGCGCGATCATCGCGTTCGGGAAGTTCCAGGGCGTGATCGAGGCCGCCACGCCGATCGGCTGTTTCAGCACATGGATGCGCTTGTCGCGCTGGTGGCCGGGGATGATGTCGCCATAGGTGCGCTTGGCTTCCTCGCCGTAGAACTCGATATAGGACGAGCCATAGGCGATCTCGCCCTTCGCTTCGGCCAGGGGCTTGCCCATCTCGGCGGTCAGGATCGTGGCCAGATCGTCCTGGTTCGCCATGCACAGGTCGAACCAGCGGCGCAAGACCTGCGCGCGTTCCTTGGCCGTCCGGCCCGCCCATTCGCGGTGCGCGGTATGGGCTGCCTTGATCGCCCGCGCCGTCTCGGCCCGGCCAAGGTTCGGCAGATGGCAGATCACATCGCCCCGCGCGGGGTTCGTCACCGTGAAGGTCGAACCGTCATCGGCCTCAACCCACTCACCCGCCACATAGGCCTTGGTCACCAGAAGCGACGGGTCTTTCAGAAGCGACGCAAGGTCGGTCACGGAATCGAGCATGGGGGCCTCCATTGGTTGCAGACAGGCCTGCCATGTGGGGCATCGTATGTCCAGTTCCGAGGCAGACCTCAGGCCAAAGTTTGATCAAACTCGCGACCACCTGGACGTAGCGCGAACCGGAGTTTTCAAAAACTCCGGACCGGAGCCTTCAAAGGCTCCGAGCCGATTTCTTCGAAGAAATCGGCACCAGGGCTATCCGTTCGCCTGCATCCGGTCGATGTAGGTGCGCATCTCCTCGGCCTCGTGGCGGGCGTCGCGCAGGCCTTCCATCGCCGCTTTCAGCTCCGCTTCGGTCTGATGGATGTGGTTCATCAGATCCGCCTCGCGCTGCTCCAGATAGGCCAGCGCCTGATCCCGCAACTCTTCGGCCTCGTGCAGCGACTGCGCCAGCTTGTCCATTTCGGCCATGTCGCCGCCCTGGACCCGGGTGAACCGGTGCAACAGCCAGTGCGTGAACCAGCCCATTGCGAACGAGACCAGAAGGATGATCGCCGTGGCGATGACGAATTCGGTGCGGTTCATGGATTGTCCTTGGCCGCCAGGCCTGCGGGGCGCGGTTTCGGCGCCAGGGTCTTTTCGGTCGGCGCGACCGATGGGCTGGTATCGGTCGAGAAGTCGGGGCCGCCAGCCGTTGTTGCAACACCTGGCCTCGCGCTGTCCGCCGGACCGGTCGCGGCAGCATCGCCCGGTGCGGTCGCCGCCAGGTCGGCACCCTGCGCCCCTTTCAGGACGAACTCGATCCGGCGGTTCGCCTCGCGCCCGGCTTCGGTTTCGTTGTCGGCTATCGGCATCGCCTCGCCGTAGCCCAGGGCGGTCATCCCGGAGATGTCGACGCGTCGGCCCTGCAGCGCCAGAAGCACCGCTTCGGCCCGGGCCTGGCTCAGCGCCTGATTGCCGCCTTCGGACCCTTGCGCATCGGTATGACCACCGATCTCCATCTCCACCGGCGGGCAGGCGGTCAGGATCTTCGCCAGTTCGTCCAGCACCGGGCGCGCAGTGGTCGCAATCTCGGCAGACGCGGGGGTGAAGGTGATCTTGGTCCGCGCGATCACCGCGTTCACCTTCGCCGCACATTCCTCGGGCGTGGGAACCGAGGCGACGGGGTCCAGCGCCTCGTCATAGCGCACGTTCACCCGGAAGGTCTCGCCCTGGCCCAGTTCTCCCGACAGGATCTGGGTGATCCTGCCCCGCGTCGCGGTCGAACCGGTGACACCCGTCACCTCGACCAGATCGGCCCGCACCAGAAGCGATCCCTCTTCGACCTCGGCCAGCGCCTTCAACCCGGCAAGGACCCGGACCGGCCAGCCGTCCGGCAGGGTCTCGTCGACACGGGTCGCGGTCAGGACTTCCGCCCCAGGAAAGGCGGCGCGGGCAAAGGCATCGACGGCATTTCGCTGCATCTCGTCGGTCAGCCTGCCGCGCAACTCGACCTTGCCCCCGGCACTCAGGCTGGCGGTGAATTCGGCCGGGCCTTGCGTCGCGGTTTCCGGCTGCTCCAGCGTCGAGGTCAAGGAGAACGCATCGGGCAGCCCGGTCTCCAGTTCGCCTACCACCTTGTCGAACGCGGCTTGCGTGACCGTGCTTCCCGCCAGAAGCGTGACATCGGCGTCCGAAAAAGTGATTGACCCCTGGCCAAGCTCCTTGACCGCGCGGATCGCCAGCACCACAGCCTCGGACCAGCGCGGCGTGGGCGTGCCAAGACCGATGGTGCAATCGGGCGTCCCCGTCACCCCGGCGGCTGTCGCGGCCGACAGGATCTGCGCCCGCGCCCGCACCGTGTCCGCCGAACAGCTGTCGAACCGCGCGCCGTCCGGATCGACGACGAAGCGCAGGGTAAAGGGCGTGATCACCGGTCGCGGGGCCGAGATGTCCAGGACCAGCAGCACGCCCTCTGGCGCGATCGCGCGCAACTCGGTCTCAAGCCGGCGCTTCTCGGCCTCGCTGTCGGAAATCGCCGTCACTTCGACCCGATCCGCCGCGACCGAGATCTTCGAGCGTTGCAGCCGCTGCAGCGCCTCAAGCCCGAAGGCAAGGGCGGCGGTCCAGGTGTCGGGCGCGGGATAGTCGGCGGTTTCCAGCATGTCGGGCAGCTCGGTCCCCGGAGCCAGCGCCGCCGCCGCCTCGGTCAGCGCCCCCTCTCCAAGGCCGCCGTCGCCGGGTTCCTCGGGCATCAGGCCGATCAGCTGGATGCCTTCATCCGACCGCAGCATCTGGACCGAGAACTTCGGGGCTTCGATGGCCGAGGCCGGGGTCACGTCCAGACCGTCGCGGATGCGCGAGGTGTCGATCAGCGCGCCCACCAGATTGACCGCGCGGAACCGGGCGGCCTCGTTCGGGGCGGTGCCGGTCAGGCGCACCTGCAGCCCGTCGGTCGCGACCGTGATCCAGTCGATCCGCTCTTCCGCCAGCCGGGCGGCGACGACCTTCTGGGTGCGCGATTCGATGACCAGCGTTGCGCCGAACGCGACCGAGAACATCACCATGGCCGCCAGGATGAAGGCCAGAAGGGCGAGCGTCGTCGAAGACAGCTTTTGGATCAGGGGCAGCACAAGGGATGACTTCCGTAAGACTCACCGGGGCCTGAAGCCCAGTGCTTCCTAGGGGTTTCGGCCCCAAGGTTCAACCAAGCCATGCGGCGATGGCAAGAAACGGCACGGGGATCAGCCCCGCATCGCGGTTCGACCGGAAGATCGCCAGGCAGGACGCGGGGTCATCCAGGTCCAGCCGCCGCATCTGCCAGCCGAGATGCCAGCCCATGGCCCAGACCCCGCCGAGCGCCACCACGAAGGCCAGCGGCCGCCCCGCCTCGGCATGGGCCAGCACCACCGCCGCGGCAAACAGGACCAGCGTCAGTGCGAAGAACGCCCAGAGCCAACCCCTTGTCCTGTCGCCAAAGAGCCGCGCCGTCGACTTGACCCCGATCAGCGCATCATCCTCGCGGTCCTGATGCGCATAGATCGTGTCATAGTACAGTGTCCAGGCGATCCCCGCCGCATAGAGCGCCACCGCCGCCGGAGGCACCGCGCCCGCATGCGCCGCCCAGGCGAGGAGTGCCCCCCAGTTGAACGCCAGCCCCAGGAAGACCTGCGGCCACCAGGTGAACCGCTTGGCAAAGGGGTAGACCGCGACCAAAGCCAGCGATGCCACCCCAAGCCCCACCGCCAGCCAGTTGTAGCTGAACAGGATGACAGCCGCCAAAAGCGCCTGCACCACCATCCAGACCAGCGCCCCCTTCACCGTCACCTGACCCGAGGGCAGCGGCCTGGACCGGGTCCGCGCCACCTTTGCGTCGATCTCGCGGTCGCTGATGTCGTTCCAGGTGCAGCCCGCCCCCCGCATCAGGAACGCGCCCACCCCGCAGGAGACGGCCAGCCACAGGTCCCACCCCCGGAACCCCGATGCCCCCCCGGCCAGGGCAATCGCCCAAAGGCAGGGCACCCACAGAAGCCAGGTCCCGATGGGGCGGTCGGCGCGCGACAGCCGCAGATAGGGCCGCGACGCGGATGGCGCATAAAGGTCCACCCAATTCGCCTTTGGCGCGTCAGCCACTTGCCCTGCGATGGCCGCCGCATCGGGGGCGGCCTCTGGCATTTCGGGCGCTTCGGACATAGGTTTCCGCCATGGATGCGAAGATCGGGGACGCTAAGATCAGGCTCTATGTAGATCAGCCCCTTGCTTCGGGGCAAGCCGTGCGGCTTTCACCCGACCAGACCCACTACCTGACCGGCGTCATGCGCCTGACTGCTGGGGCCCCGTTCCTCCTCTTCAACGGGCGCGACGGCGAATGGCGCGCAACCTTGTCCGAGGCCACCAAACGCGGGGCCATCGCGATCCCCGACGCGCAGACGAAACCCCTGCACCTTCCGCCCGACCTCTGGCTTCTCTTCGCGCCGATCAAGAAGGCCCGCACCGATTTCATCGTCGAGAAGGCCGTCGAACTTGGGGCCGCCCGCATCCTGCCGGTCCAGACCCGCCACACCAATTCCGACCGCATCCGGCAGGACCGCCTGCAGGCCCATGCGGTGGAAGCCGCCGAACAATGCGGCGCGACCTTCGTGCCCGAAGTGACAGAGCTTCAGCCCCTCGACAGGCTGCTTGGCAACTGGCCCGAAGACCGCCGCCTCTGCTGGTGCGACGAGACCGCCCTCGGCCAGCCCGCCGCGCTGACCCCGGCGACCGGCCCCGCCGCGATCCTGATCGGCCCCGAGGGCGGCTTCTCGTCCGAGGAAGCCGCCAGACTGCGCGCCAAGCCCAACGTCACCCCGCTTTCCCTCGGCCCCCGTATCCTGCGCGCCGACACCGCCGCCATTGCTGCCCTGACCCTCTGGCAGGCGGCAAACGGGGACTGGCGATGAGCTTCATCCGCCCCGAACTGGCAGAAGCCATCTCCCGCAATCGCGAAGTGATCGCGGCGGCTGGTGTGATTGCAGTCGGGCTGTGGCTTCTGGCCTATGGCTCTGGCTATCTGGTGCCCGTGCTGGGCCTCGCCCTCATGGCCATCGGTCTGGGATGGGAGGTCCAGGCCCTCCGCCGCCTCCGCTTCCAGCAGGACGGCGAAGCGCCCGGCCTCGTCCGCGTGACCGAAGCGCAGATCGCCTATTTTGGTCCCCGCATCGGCGGCTTCGTGGGCCTTCCCGATCTTGCCGAGATCCGGCTCTTGACCTTGCGCGGTCGCCGCATCTGGAAGCTGAGACAGGGCGACGGCCAGATCCTCCACATCCCTGTCGAGGCGGACGGGGCCGAGGCTCTCTTCGACGCCTTCGCCGCTCTGCCCGGCATGGACACGGCGGCTCTGGTCGCGTCGCTGGGGTCGGACGCGGCACCATCAGACAGCCGCGTCATCGTCCTGAACGAAGTCGACCGCCTGATCTGGACCCGCAAAGGGGCGGGCATTGTCACCGTCTGAAATCTTTCGCCGAAAAATTTCAGACGGTAACTCTTGCGCCGACCCCCCCGAACCGGCAGCTTTTCCGTTCAACTGCCAGCCGAACCATATGGCACTCGGGCAAGGTGCTGAATTTGCGGGGCTGGACCGCTTGCCCGCTTGCCGCGGTCCTGACGGTCCTCCGGGATACCTTCTGGCCCCCCCTTGACTTGCCCCCCGCGCCGCGACACCTCTTGGCCCGTCCGGCACCACGCGGACCCGACGTCGCAGCAGAAAGCCCCGGAGCCTTCCATGTCCATTCCCCAGTCCGGCGGCGGGCCGATCGAAAGCTTCGACCAGCTGGCGGCCTACATGGAGGCCGGGAACAAGCCGAAGGACCAGTGGCGGATCGGGGCCGAGCACGAAAAATTCGGCTGGCTGACCGATACCCGCGCGCCGCTCCCCTATTCCGGCGACCGCTCGATCTCGGCCATCTTCGCAGCGCTTGAGGCCCGCTTCGGCTGGACCCCCGTGCGCGAAGGCCAGAACGTCATCGGCCTCAGCCGGAACGGCGCGAACATCAGCCTGGAGCCGGGCGGCCAGTTCGAACTGTCGGGTGCCCCCCTCACCTCGACCATCGAAGTCGGGGCCGAATTGCAGAACCACCTCGACGAGGTCCGCCAGATCGCCGACCCGATGGGTGTGCGCTTCATGGGGATCGGGGCCGCCCCGGACTGGGCTCATGCCCGGATGCCGGTGATGCCCAAGGGCCGCTATCGGCTGATGACCGATTACATGGGCCGGGTCGGCACCCATGGCACGCAGATGATGTACCGGACCTGCACCGTTCAGGTGAACCTCGACTACGGGTCCGAGGCCGACTTCGTGCAGAAGCTGCGCGTGGCCCTGGCCCTGCAGCCCGTCGCGACTGCGCTTTTCGCCTCCTCGCCCTTCTTCGACGGCAAGCCGAACGGCCACCGCAGCTGGCGCAGCCGGATCTGGCGCGGCCTTGATGACAGCCGCACCGGCATGCTGCCCTTCGCCTTCGAATCCGGCATGGGGTTCCAGAAATACGTCGACTGGGTCCTCGATGCACCGATGTACTTCGTCTACCGGAACGGGGCCTACATCGACGCGCTTGGCCAGTCGTTCCGCGATTTCCTGAAAGGCCAGCTGCCCGCGCTGCCCGGTGAAAAACCGACGCTGTCGGACTGGGCCGACCATATGACGACGGTCTTCCCCGAGGCACGGGCAAAGAAGTTCATCGAGATGCGCGGCGCCGATTGCGGCGACCAGGCGCACATCGCCGCGCTTCCGGCCTTCTGGGTCGGCCTGATGTACGACCAGACCGCGCTCGATGCCGCCTGGGATCTGGTCAAGGCCCTTGATGCCGAGACCCGCGAAGGCCTGCGGGTCGCGGCCTCCGTTTCGGCCCTGCAGGGGGAAGCCCATGGCGTGAAGCTCCTCGACCTTGCCCGCGCGGCGGTCGGGTTGTCCCATGCCGGGCTGGTGGCACGGGGTCTGGGAGAGGAAGTGCAACTTGCCCCCCTTGTCGAAAGCCTGAAGTCCGGTCGCGTACAGGCCGACAAATGGCTGGCCCTGTATGAAGGCGACTGGGGCCGGAGCCTGACGCCGCTCTACGCCGCCGCCTCACTCTGAGGCCTCCTCGTTCGACTGCGTCTCCTCGTCGGAAGACCCGCGCGAGGAGTGACGAAGTCATCGACGAGCACCGGCGCAAAAGTTACCGTTCGGTAAACGCCCACAGCCAACACATTGATTTCACGGAACCCAAGAAACTGCCCACGCGTGGGCAGTCAGGCCTTCTTCGCGCCGATCCGGGGTTCCGTCCCGGCCTTGATCCGCGCCAGGTTCGCGCTGTGGCGGACATAGATCAGCACCGTCAGGATCAGCGCCAGGATCAGGAACCGCCCGTCCCCGAAGAACAGCATCCAAAGCGCCGTGCTCGCCGCCGCCAGCAGGGCCGCAATCGACGAGACGCGCATCACCAGCGCCCCGACCAGCCAGGTCGCGCAGACCGCGAGCCCGACCTGCCAGTTCAGGGCGAGAAGGATGCCAAGGAAGGTCGCCACCCCCTTGCCGCCCTTGAAGCCCAGCCAGACCGGGTAAAGATGCCCCAGAAACGCCGCAAGGCCGGCAACCTGCCCGGCATCCTCGCCCAGAGCCGCTTGGGCCACCAGCACCGCGACCGCCCCTTTCGCGCCGTCCAGAACCAGCGTCAGGACCGCCGCAACCTTGTTGCCGGTGCGCAGCACGTTGGTCGCCCCGATGTTGCCCGACCCGATCTGCCGCAGGTCGCCCAGACCCATCGCCCGGGTGATCACCACCCCGAACGGCACCGCGCCGAGGAGGTAGGCCAGCACGGCGGTCAGGATCAGCAGCATCGGTTCGGTGGTGATCGGGGGCATCGTTCAGGGTTCCGCCAGAAAGACCTGCGTCCCGGCGACGTAGGTGGCCACGACCTTACCTTCCATCCGCGCGCCGTCAAACGGGGTGTTCTTCGACTTGGACCGAAGCTGGAACCGGTCCATCAGAAAGGGGGCATCCGGGTCGAACAGGATCAGGTCGGCCGGTGCCCCGGTGGCAAGGCGGCCCTGCGGCAGGCCCAGCCTGTTGGCGGGGTTCAAGGCCATGGCCCGGAAAAGGTCAGGCAGCGCCAGGTGCCCGGCATGATAAAGCCGCATCGCGGCGGGCAGGAAGGTCTCCAGCGCGACGGCCCCCGCGGCAGCCTCCTCGAAGGGCAGGCGCTTTGACTCCTCATCCGCCGGGGTGTGCATGGAACTGATGATGTCGATGGTCCCGTCCGCCACCGCCGCGACCATCGCCAGCCGGTCCTGTTCCGACCGAAGCGGCGGGGTCAGCTTGAAGAAGGTCCGGTAGTCACCCACATCGAATTCGTTCAGCGTCAGGTGGTGGATCGAGGTCCCCGCCGTCACGTCCAACCCGGCGGCCCTGGCCCGGACCAGCGCGGGCAGGGCGCGGGCCGTGGTGATCTGGTCGGCGTGATAGGCGACGCCCGTCATCTCGACCAGGGCAAGGTCCCGTTCCAGCCCCATCCGCTCCGCCATAGGTGAGACGGCGGGAATGCCGCGAAGGCTGGCGAACTTGCCGGAGGTCGCCGAGGCCCCCGCTGACAGGCCGGGGTCCTGCGGGTGGCCCACGACCAGCGCGCCCAGGGACTTGGCGTAGGCCATGGCGCGGGTGATCGCCTTCGCTTCGGTCGAAACCCTGAAGACATCCGTGAACGCAATCGCCCCCGCATCGCGCAAGAAGCCGATCTCGGTCATCTCGCGCCCGTCGCGGCCTTTGGTCAGGCCGGCCATGTGGCGGATCCGGACCGGGGCCTCGGCGGCGCGGCGGGTGACGAATTCCAGCACCTCGGGCGTATCGATTGCCGGTGAAGTGTCGGGCCGCGCGATGATCGTCGTGACCCCGCCCGCCGCCGCCGCAAGACCTGCCGAGCGGAAGCTTTCCCGGTGCCTTTCCCCCGGCTCGCCGATCTTGACGCCCCAGTCGACGATGCCGGGGGCAAGGCACTTCCCCCCGCAATCCACGATCTTCGCGCCCTTCGGGACCTTCTCGTCCCGCGCCAGGATCAGCCCATCCCTGACCGTCAGGCTGCCCAAGGCATCGGTCCCGGCCTCGGGATCGATCAGGCGGGCGTTCTGGAAGTGCAGCGTGGTCATGCGGATCCCATCGAGAGGCCGAGTGTCTCGGAGTGCCTTACGCGATCCAATTCAGGCAATCCAGACGATGACGAGGGTGAAGATGGCGAGGAAGACGAGGACGGCAGTGGCTACCATGCCACCCAGGCGCATCTCTTGCTTAGTGGGTTTGCGGTTGGGGTCGGGGGTCATGGCAATGCCCGGACACGATCATGAAAAACTTGGTGTAACGCCTCAAGCTGCTCAGCAAGCCAGATGTGCTGCATGAGCCAGCTTTGCCGGTCAACGACGCTCGGGAAGTTCTTCTCCATGTAAATGCGCCGGTCTGAAGCAGAGGCGTCGTACCAGCTTAGGGTTGTCCCTAGTTCTGCCTCGATTTCGATGCGCTGGGAAACGAGTGCCCTGAAATTTGTGTCTGCCTTTGGCCCGGTAAGGTAAAGCTCAGCTCGAACCCAATTCTGTTTTCTGTTCCAAGAAGAATTTAGCGAAACGCCTGTCCTACCTATGCTGTGTACGAGCCAGCTCTGTGAGAGTGGGGCAACGGCGCGAACACGGCCACGCCGCTCTGCCAGAATGGCTTCAAAGCTCCGCCAGTAGTCCAAAAGTTCCTGCTTTGCAGAGGTAAGGACACCTTGCTCAAGTCCGGATTTTGCGGTTTCGGCTTGTCTTGCCGCCTCGCTCGGTCGAACCACGGAATTGAAGCTTGGGGCGAAGGGAGAATCGCCAATCCTCCACAATTCGAGCTCCAAGGCATAAAAGGCTGTGTCCGTCGAGGTAAGGCTGTTCAGCCATTCCACAGCCACTTTGTGCTCGGGCGTCACTGACCGCGAAATCCATACTATGGTCTTGCAGTCCAATCCAGCGGCATATACCAGCAACTGACCAAGGTGGGAATGGTCAGTCTTTTCTAATTGGTTTTCAATCAGCACCCATTTTCCGGTGGTAGTGTCGCGGCAAAGAATGTCGGCTTTGTATGGACCTACAAAGCGTTCAACCGCTTCCAGTTCAAGTCCTTCAGGACCCAAACCAAGGTGGTCCGACAGGATGGAAAGGTTCTCTGGTCTTGCCAGCCACGGGGTAAAATCGCGAGCCTCATCCGGCCAAACCCGACGCAAGTCCGCAATTCGTTCGAGACGGCCCAATGGCCCTACATTTTCCCTCACGCCATCATCCCCACGATCTTCCGCCCGCGCTCGGCCCGCAGGTTCCGCGCGAGGAGGTCCATGCAGGCCATCCGCACCGCGACGCCCATCTCCACCTGATCCTGGATCACCGACCGGTTGATGTCGTCGGCGAGGTCGCCGTCGATCTCCACCCCCCGGTTCATCGGGCCGGGGTGCATGACGATGGCATCCGGGGCGGCATGGGACAGCTTCTCGGCGTCAAGGCCATAGCGGTGGTAGTATTCGCGTTCCGAGGGGATGAAGCCGCCGTCCATCCGTTCCTTCTGGAGGCGCAGCATCATCACCACGTCGGCGCCCTTCAGCCCCTCGGCCATGTCGTCGAAAAGCTCGCAGCCGAAATCCTCGACGCCGGCGGGCATCAGGGTCGGGGGCGCGATCAGGCGGAGGCGGTTTTCCATTTTTCCCAGCAGGATCAGGTTGCTGCGCGCCACCCGCGAATGGGCGATGTCGCCGCAGATGGCGATCGTCAGGCGCTGGATGCGGCCCTTGGCGCGGCGGATGGTCAAGGCGTCGAGGAGGGCCTGCGTCGGATGTTCATGCCGCCCGTCGCCCGCGTTCAGGACGGCGCAATCGACCTTCTGGGCGAGGAGGTTCACCGCGCCAGAGGCTCCGTGCCGCACCACCAGCAGGTCCGGGTGCATGGCGTTCAGCGTCATCGCGGTGTCGATCAGGGTTTCCCCCTTCTTCACACTGGAATTCGCCACCGACATGTTCATCACATCCGCCCCCAGCCGCTTGCCGGCGAGTTCGAAGGATGATTGCGTGCGGGTCGAGTTCTCGAAGAAGAGGTTGATCTGCGTCATCCCCGCAAGGGTGTCCGACTGCTTCACCGTGCGGCGGTTCAGGTCGACGTAACGCTCGGCGAGGTCAAGGACCGTGGTGATCTCCAGCGGGGAAAGGTGCTCGATCCCCAGAAGATGGCGGGCGCGGAAGGCCATGGGCGGGTCCCCTTCAGATTTCGCTCTCTATGGCAAAGGCCGGGGCGCGCGGCAAGGGAAAGGCTCGTCGAAGCCTTCGGCACTCCTCGCGGACGGTTGACCGATGAGAAGACGAAGTCGAACGAAGAGGCGTCACTTCCGCTTCAGGTGCTCTTCCAGCCGCGGCATGATCTCGACGAAGTTGCAGGGGCGGTGGCGGCTGTCGAACTGGGGTCGCAGGATCTCGTCCCAGGCATCGCGGCAGGCGCCGGGGCTGCCGGGCAGGGCGAAAAGGTACGTTCCGCCCGCGACGCCCCCGGTGGCCCGGCTTTGCACCGCGCTGGTGCCGATCTTCTGCATGCTGACGATGGTGAAGACGGTCCCGAAGGCCTCGATCTCTTTCTCGTAGATCTCGCGATGCGCCTCGACCGTGACGTCGCGCCCGGTCAGGCCGGTGCCGCCGGTGGTCAGGATCACATCGACCATGGGGTCGGAGATCCAGGCCTTCAGCCGTTCGACGATGGCCGGTCGGTCGTCGGGAACGATGCCTCGGGCGGCAAGCTGATGCCCGGCCGCGGTCAGCCGTTCGACCAATGTGTCGCCGGACCGATCCGTCTCGGGCGTGCGGGTGTCGCTGACCGACAGGACCGCGATGCGGACCGGATGGAAGGGCAGGCTGTCGTCGATGCGCGACATGGGTCAGGTCCGTCCTTCAGGGTCGGGGCGCTGAGGTCGGGGCCGACACATCAGGTGCGCAGCCTTGCCTGCAGGCTCAGCAGATCGGCCCAGGCCTCGCGCTTGGCGGAAGGGTTGCGGAGGAGATAGGCCGGGTGGGTCATCGGCAGCATCGGCTTGCCAAGCGCCTCGGTCCAGGTTCCCCGCGCCCGGAGAATGCCCTTGGACCCGGTCAGCGCGAAGAGCGGCGTGTTGCCGACGACGACGACCACCGCCGGATCGACAAGGGCGATGTGGCGCTCCACGAAGGGCAGGAGCATGGCGATCTCGGCCGGTTCCGGGTCGCGGTTGCCGGGGGGCCGCCAGGGCAGGACATTGGTGATGTAAAGCGCGGTTTCGGGGTCGGGACTGGTCCGCGCCAGGCCGATGGCCGCGAACATCCGGTCCAGAAGCCGGCCCGCGCGCCCGACGAAGGGGCGGCCCTCGCGGTCTTCCTCGGCCCCCGGCGCCTCACCCAGGATCAGCACCCGGGCCTTCGGATTGCCGTCGGCAAAGACCGTGTTCCGCGCGCCTTTCTTCAGCTCGCAATGGTCAAACGCGGCGAGGGCGCGCTGCAGTTCTGCCAGCGTCCCGGCCGAGGCTGACGCACTGCGGGCCAGCCCGACCGGATCGGTCGCGGGCATTGCAGCTTGACCGGAGGCCGGAATATCAGGCCTTGACAGGGGCCTGGCGGTTTCGGTTGCCAGATCAAAGCGGTTGACAGGGCTGTCCCCGATGGCCTCGTCCGCACCGGCTTCGACCTGCCAGGCAAGTGCCGCAAGCGCTGCATGCCAGTCCTCGGTGATCCCGGCGGCGATTCCCATGCCGGAAGACTAAGCCGCCGGACCGTTGCCCACAACCCGGAGCCGTGTCCGAAGACCGTGCCAGGGGTCCGCTTCAGGGGTCAGGACAGCCCTTGACCTCGATCGCGCTGCCGGGAGCGAGGATGGTCATGATGACACCGGACCGGTCCAGCGCAAACGGCGCACCCTCGGGCGGGACCAATTCCGTCATCGAGACAAGGTCGTCGCCCTCGCGGCGCGAGACCGAAGCCGCGACCCAGACGGCAGGGTCCGCAGTCTCGAAGGCCACGACTTCGGGCAGGCCGGGGTCGGGAAGCCGGAGCCGGGCCTCAAGCCGCAGCCCGTCCTTGATCGGGGTGATCCGGCACGAGACCGCAGTGACCCCGGCCTCGGCGGCGGGGGTGGCGCGGGCGTCAAGGGCGGCCGTGATCTCGGGGTCCGCTGCGCCGGGGTTGTCGAGGTCGGCCACAAGGTCCACGACCGCCGGAATGCAGATCGTATCGCAGATGCCCAGCGAAACCCTGACGGCAAGCCGGATCGACCGTGCGGGGTCCTGCGGGGTGATTTCCACCGGCAGGACAAGGCGGTCGTGATAGCCGATGGTCCGCATGCCTGCGGTGTCAAAGACCACGGGCGCCGGCCAGTGGAAACGGACCGACGCCACGTTGTCCGACCCCGACCAGTCGAAGCTTGGCGGGATGCCCGCATCGCCGGGGCTGCGCCAGTAGGTCTTCCAGCCGGGGGCGAGCGTCAGCCTGACCGCCGCCATGCGAGAGCCATTTTCCATTTGCCATCCGGGACTTATGTCGGCCGTCAGCACCTCGTCCTGCGTGGTGGCAAGGGCGGGTGCGGCGAGGGAGAGGAGGAGGGCAAGCATGCGGAACATGCCGCGAAACTAGGCGCTGCGGGCCGCGATGGAAATCACTTTGCGGCGACGGGGCGTGAGCGTGGCCGTTTCGCCATGGGCCGGGGGTTGTCGGCCCCAGCCTCCCGGTCCATGTTCGGGCGGTGAGGATGGGGGTGCCGATGGACCTTTCCGGACAGATCCTGATCGCGATGCCGGGGATGGGTGACCCCCGGTTCGAGCGGAGTGTCGTCCTGATCTGCGCGCATTCCGCCGACGGGGCGATGGGGTTGATCGTCAACAAGCCATTGGAGGAGTTGAGCTTTTCCGGGCTTCTTGGTCAGCTGAAGATCCCCGTCGCCCCGATGGGCCGCGACATCCGCGTGCATTTCGGCGGGCCGGTGGAGCGGGGGCGGGGGTTTGTCCTCCACTCGGCCGACTGGGCGCGGGAGGGCGAGGGCACGATGAAGGTGCCGGGGGGCCTGGAGATGACCGCGACGGTGAACATCCTGGAGGCTTTGGCTTCGGGGGGCGGCCCCGGTAAGGCCTTGCTGGCGCTGGGGTATTCCGGCTGGGGGCCGGGGCAGCTGGAGGCCGAGATCGCGCGGAACGACTGGCTGACTTGTGATCCGGCGGAGGGGCTGGTGTTCGGGTCGGACGACCGGGTGAAATGGTCGGCGGCGCTGCGGGGGATGGGGATTGATCCTTTGACCCTGAGCGCGGCGGCGGGGCGGGCGTAGGGGCCGCAAGGGATTCCGTTCGGTGTGTTAGATCAAAGGGTTGGCGGGAGGATTGGGGTCTTTTTCCCGTCTTCTTTCTGTCTTCCTTCCGTCTCTACGCTCGGGGAAAGGGGAGGTCGTTAAGGATTGGGGGCGAATCGGGGGTTGAGCGAAAACAATGCAGAGCAGGCAAAGTAGAACAGGCCGTACAATCATCTCAGCTAATAATTATGCTGCCTCGATCAGCACCCTGCAATGCCTTTGCGAATCAACTTAACACATGCAAATATCTGCCATGGATGGGTCCGTCCAGAACGAAATGTGAGCGTTGAAGCGATGGTAGCGACAGGTACATCGAAGATATTTCTTTGCCATGCCAGCGAAGACAAACCAGCAGTTAGAAAAGTCCACGCGAAGTTGGTAGCTCTTGGCTATGAGCCCTGGCTCGACGAGCATGATTTGATCCCAGGTCAGGACTTCAAACGAGAAATTTCGTCGACATTAAGAGAATGTAAGTGTGTCTTCATATTCTTTTCAAACAATTCCGTATCTAAGCGTGGGTTCGTCCAGCGCGAAATGAATATAGCAATTGACGTACTACAAGAAATACCGCTTGGCGGAATTTTCATAATACCTATTCGCCTGGATGACTGTGAAATCCCACAAGAGTTTGAGAAGCTTCAGTGGGTTGATTTTCGTGAAAAGAGTTTTTGGTCGAAGTTGCAGAAATCCCTAAAAGCAATTTATAGTGTCGAGGCGGATTATGACGCTACATCCTTCTTTGATGTTTTGAATAGAAGGGACAACGAATGGAGGGAGGAAAACTTACAGCGTCAGATGGCCGCTGCAGAGGCCTATACTAAAAAAAAATCTCCGAGGTAGCTTCGAACGCAAAACGTCAAGAGATTGACGAATGGTGTTTTCGAGCTGCAGAACATGACGATTCCGATCCACTTTTATGGGGAGCGTATTTCTGGGCACTTTGCGAGATACTAGAGTCTCACCACGATGAGCCATCAACAATCTACTACTTAGGGCAACTGAGAGAGTGACGCACAGTTTCTTGTTAGTAGGTTTTCAACCAAATACTCGGAAAAACTGTCTGATGCCGATCGCCATTTGGTATCGCGTGCTTACTTCGGGGCTTTGATTGAGGACAATCCTAGGTATGAGCACCTTCAGTTTATTTTTTTAGCTCCATTCTTGGCAGTATTCCCAGTGCTCTATCTGTTTTATTCGAATGTTCTGAGCCTTAATCTTAAGCAGGCATTTGGAGTTCTGGGATGGGCGGTGCCTGGGTTCTTTCTTTTGGAAGCAATCATGGGTGTTTTCTTTCTATTACTCCGAAGGCAAGTTCCGACACATCGTTTGACTTGGCTTGGTAAGCGAGTCCTGCGACAAATTTTGAGTCCGCGATTAGAAAGTGTTGGTTCTTGAGTGTTCACGCTCAAGACTGGTTGAGGTTGTGTGTTGAAGCGCTGAATTAGCTTTCGGAAAAGTGTCGCCTCACTCCCCATACGGCACCCAGACGGTCTTGATCTCGGTTGCCTGGGCCAGGAAGGTCCGGCCTTCGGAGGTGGGGGAGAGCCAGTCGCGTGCCCTCCCGTGGTTGACCCAGGTGCGTTTGAGGTTGCTGACGGCCTCGCGCTCGATCAGGGCGGAGAGGGGGTGGGAGGAGAAGCTCCACACGGCGTCGACGTCCATGTGGCCGGCGAGGCTGCGGGCAAGGTCGGGGGCGGGGCCGGTGACGATGTTGACGACTCCAGCTGGCACGTCGGAGGTGTCGAGGACCTGGGTGAAGTCGGTGGCGGACAGGGGGTGTTGGCCGGGGACGAGGACCACCGTGTTGCCCATCGCGAGGGCGGGGGCCATGACGGAGATGAGGCCGAGGAGGGGGGCCTCATCCGGGAGCATCGCGCCGATCACGCCGACGGGTTCGTTCATCGCCAGCGCTAGGCCTCGGATCGGGACGGATTTGGCGGACCCGTCGTATTTGTCGGCCCAGGCGGCGTAGGTGAAGAGGCGCTGGATGGAGGCTTCCACTTCCGCCGTGCCGGGTTTGCCGGTGAGCTCCTGAAGTCTGTGGGCGAACTCGGTGGCCCGGGCGGAGAGGTTTTCGGCGATGAAGTAGAGGATCTGCGCGCGGTTGTAGGCGGTGGTCTTGGCCCAGGATTTGGCGGCGTGGGCGGCCTCCACCGCGTTGCGGATGTCTTTGCGGTTGCCGATGCCGACGTGGCCGAGGAGGTGGCCTTTGGGGCTGTAGACGGGTTGCGAGTAGCCGCTGTCGGGGCGGGCCTGTTTGCCGCCGATGTACATCTTGGCGGTGCGGTCGAGGGAGTCGACGTGCGGGTCGGCGGGGGCCGCTGGGGGGGTGACGGGTTTCAGGGCGGCGGGTTTGGCGGCGGGTTTGAGGTAGGCCATCAGGCCCTCCCATCCGCCTTCGCGCCCGAAGCCGCTCTCGCGGACGCCCCCGAAGCCTGCGGCGGCGTCGAAGAGGTTGGTGGCGTTGACCCAGACGACTCCGGCTTTCAGCTTGGGGGCGATGTCGAGGGCGAGGTTGATGTTCTCGGTCCAGACGGTCGCGGCGAGGCCGTAGCGGGTGTTGTTGGCGAGGCTCACGGCTTCCTCGGGCGTGCGGAAGGTCATGGCGACGAGGACGGGGCCGAAGATCTCCTCTTGCATCAGCGGGGATGCGGTGCCGAGGCCGGTGATGAGGGTGGGGGGGTAGAAGGAGCCGTGGGCGGGGAGGGGGCAGGGGGCCTGGTAGTGGTCGCCCTCCGGGTTGTCGCGGACGAGGCGGGTGATGGTGTCAAGCTGGATGGGATCGACGATGGCGCCGATGTCGATGGCCTTGTCGAGGGGGTCGCCGACCCGCAGGCCGTCCATCCGGCGTTTCAGCTTGTCGTAGAAGCGGGGGGCGATGCCTTCCTGGACGAGGAGGCGGGAGCCGGCGCAGCAGACCTGGCCCTGGTTGAACCAGATCGCGTCAACGAGGCCTTCGATGGCAGAGTCGAGGTCGGCGTCGTCGAAGACGATGTAGGGGGATTTGCCGCCGAGTTCGAGGGTGAGGGCTTTGCCGGTGCCTGCGGTCGCCTCGCGGATGCGCTTGCCGACCGGGGTGGAGCCGGTGAAGGCGATCTTGTCGACGGGGGCGTCCACGAGGGCGGCCCCGGTGGTGCCGTCGCCGGTGACGATGTTGAGGACGCCTTTGGGGAGGCCTGCTTCTTTGCTGATTTCGGCGAAGAGGAGGGCGGTGAGGGGGGTATATTCGGCGGGCTTGAGGACGATGGTGTTGCCGGCGGCCAGCGCGGGGGCGACCTTCCAGGCGAGCATCAGGAGGGGGAAGTTCCAGGGGATGATCGCGCCGCAGACGCCCAAGGGTTGGAGGTCGGGGTGTTCGGAGGGGAGAAGCTGGGCGAGGCCTGCGTGGTAGGAGAAATGGCGGGCGACGAGGGGGATGTCGATGTCGCGCGACTCGCGGATCGGTTTGCCGTTGTCGAGGGTCTCCAGCGTGGCGAGGAGGCGGGCGTGTTTCTGGGTGAGGCGGGCGAGAGCGTAGAGGTACTGAGCGCGGCGGATGGCGGGGAGGGCGGCCCATTTCGGCTGGGCGCGGCGGGCGGCTTGAACGGCCTGCGCGATGTCCTCGGGGGTGCCCTGGGTGACTTCGGCGAGGGGTTTGCCCGTGGCCGGGTTCGCGGTGGTGAAGGTATCGCCCGGTGTGGTGAATTGGCCGTCGATGTGGTGGCCGAAGGTGGCACTGTGCCTGGCGATCCAGGCGATGGCTTCCGATGCGCTTTCGGGGGCAGGGCCATAGGCCATGCTGTCGAAGATTTCCTTGATGGTCATGGGGTCCCTCGATGGTGCGGGCGGGGCTCGTCGATGACTTCGTCACTCCTCGCGGGGGGGGCGACGAGGAGACGAAGTCGAACGAGGAGGGGTGCGTCGAAGGGCATTGTCAGCC
>JBIJDO010000161.1:0-6371 GCA_044344105.1 Tabrizicola sp. | reverse complement strand
GACAAGCGCCCTGCCCCCGATTTCAACGTCTTCTTCCGCTACAACGCGACCTTCCCCTATTATTCCGACGCAGTCTGGACCCTGACCCAGATGCGCCGTTGGGGCCAGATCGCCGAAGCCAAGCCGGACAGCTGGTATGACGAAACCGCGAAGTCGGTCTACAAGCCCGAGATCTACAAGCTGGCCGCCGAAGCGCTGATCGCCGAAGGCAAGGCCACGCCCGACATGTTCGACTTCGACGCCGACGGCTACCGCGAGCCGACGGCCGAGTTCATCGACGGGGTGGCCTATGACGGCAAGGCTCCGAACGCCTACATCGACAGCCTGGTTATCGGCCTGAAGGGAGATCAGGTGGTTGTCGGCGGCGAAGTGACGAACTGAAAGGGGCGGATCGATGACGATGCTTGACCCCTCGATCGCGGCAAAGCCTACGGTCTCCGAACCGGGCCCGGCGCGGTTCCCGGCCTTCGTGACCAAGGCCGATCCATGGTTTCGGGTGCTAGGCCTTGGCTGGCTGACGCCGCTGCTGCGCCTGGCGACCGGGGACAGCCCGAGGGCGCAACTGAAGGACCTGTGGCAGCTGGCGCTGGTGCCGTTGCTGGCGATCCTTGCGTTCCTGGCATTGTGGGCCTGGGCCGCGCCGAAAGTGCAGACCTCGCTTGGGGCGATCCCGGGACCGGCGCAGGTCTGGGAGCAGGTCGGCGTGCTGCACGCCGACGCCGTGGCCGAGACGGCGAAGGAAGCCGAGTTCTACGCCAAACAGGCGGAAAAGAACGCGGCTCTGGTGGCGGAAGACAAGGCGGACGAGGTGAAGGAGCGCGCCTATACCGGCAAGCCGACTTACTATGAACAGATATTCACATCGATCCAGACGGTGTTCTTCGGCTTCCTGCTTGCAACGCTGGTCGCGGTGCCTTTGGGCATCCTTTCGGGGATGTCGGCGACAGCGAATGCGGCGATCAACCCCCTGGTGCAGATCTTCAAGCCTGTGTCGCCACTGGCCTGGTTGCCCATCGTGACGATGGTCGTCTCGGCCCTCTATGTCAGCGAGGGCGGGATGTCGAAGAGTTTCGTCATCTCGGCAGTTACGGTGACCTTGTGCTCGCTTTGGCCGACGCTGATCAACACCGCCCTGGGGGTCGCAAGCATCGACAAGGACCTGGTGAATGTTGGCCGGGTGCTGAAGCTGACCACCTGGACCAAGGTGACGCGGCTGGTGCTGCCATCCGCCCTGCCGCTGATCTTCACCGGACTGCGGCTGTCCTTGGGCGTGGGCTGGATGGTGCTGATCGCGGCGGAAATGCTGGCGCAGAACCCGGGGCTGGGGAAGTTCGTCTGGGACGAGTTCCAGAACGGATCGGAGCAGTCCCTCGCGCGGATCATGGTGGCGGTGCTGACCATCGGGATCATCGGCTTCCTTCTGGACCGGGTGATGTTCGCACTGCAGCAGGCCTTTACCTTCAGCGGAAAGCGGTGAGCGCGATGGGTATTCTTGAGCTGAACGGCGTCTCGAAGGGCTATGGCGAGACGCCGGTGCTGAAGCGGCTGGATCTATCGGTGGAGGAGGGGGAGTTCCTTGCGGTCCTTGGCTTTTCTGGCACAGGAAAGACCACGCTGATCAACCTTCTGGCCGGGCTGGAGCTGCCCGACGCAGGTCAGGTCCTGTTCAAGGGCCAGCCGGTGACGGGGCCGGGGCCCGAGCGGGGGCTGGTGTTCCAGTCCTACGCCCTGATGCCCTGGCTGACGGTTGCGGGGAACATCGGCCTCGCGGTGGATGCGGTGTCGAAGGAGTCAAGGGCCGAAAGGGCCGCCCTGGTGGCGAAGTATATCGGGATGGTGGGTCTGGCGCATGCCGCGGACCGTCGCCCGGCGGAACTGTCGGGGGGGATGCGCCAGCGGGTCGCCGTGGCGCGGGCTTTGGCGATGCAGCCCGAGGTTCTGCTGATGGACGAACCCCTGTCGGCGCTGGACGCGCTGACGCGGGCGAATGTGGCATCCGAGATCGAGGCGATCTGGGCGGCCGAAAAGCGCACCGTCGTGCTGGTCACGAACGATGTGGACGAGGCGCTGGTGCTGGCCGACCGCATCCTCTGCCTGAACCCCGACGGCACCCTGGGCGCGATGTTCCCCGTCGCCCTGCCGCGTCCGCGCGACCGGGCGGCGATGAACGACGACCCGGCGTTCAAGACGCTGCGGGCCGATGTGACCGCTTACCTGATGGACGTCGGCATCAAGGGCAAGGTCGAGGGAACGCGCCTGCTGCCCGCCGTGACCCCGCGCCACGCACTGCCGCGCGCCTATGCCGAGGCGGCGAAAAGCGCGACGGATGACCGCTACTTGCAGTTTTCGCAGCTGCACAAGGTCTATGCCACGCCCAAGGGTCCGCTGACGGTGGTCAAGGACTTCAACCTGATTCTGAAGAAGGGCGAGTTCGTCAGCCTGATCGGCCATTCCGGCTGCGGCAAATCCACGGTGCTGACGATGGCGGCGGGGCTGAACGACATCTCGAAAGGGGCGATCAAGCTGGACGGTCTGCACGTGGAAGGCGCGGACCCGGAAAGGGCGGTCGTCTTCCAGTCGCCGTCCTTGTTCCCATGGCTGACCGCGCGCGAGAACGTGGCGATCGGGGTGGACCGGGTTTATCCGCGCGCTACGCAGGCCGAACGTCAGGATGTGGTGGAATACTATCTGGAGCGGGTCGGTCTGGCGGACGCCATGCACAAGCCCGCCGCCGAGATGTCGAACGGGATGCGCCAGCGGGTCGGTATCGCGCGGGCCTTTGCTCTGTCGCCCAAACTGCTGCTGCTCGACGAACCCTTCGGGATGCTGGACAGCCTGACCCGCTGGGAGCTGCAGGAAGTGCTGATGGAGGTCTGGTCGCGCACGCAAGTGACGGCGGTCTGCGTGACGCATGACGTGGACGAGGCGATCCTTTTGGCCGACCGGGTGGTGATGATGACCAACGGCCCGGAGGCGACCATCGGCAAGATCACTGAAATCAACCTGCCCCGCCCCCGCACCCGAAGGGCGCTCCTGGATCACCCCGACTACTGGCACTACCGCGCCGAGGTTCTGGGGTTCCTGGAAGAATACGACCACGGCCCGAAGAAGAAGGAGGCTGCGTGATGGGGGGTTATTCGGCTGCGTGCCGGGCGGAGCCTCTGGCCGCTTTGGCCAGCGCAGAAAAGGCTTCGGCGATACGACCTTCAAACCCCGGCTTGTCTGGCGCGAAGGGCGTCAACAACTCCTTGGGCGCACCGAGCTTTGCCGCTTCGGCGAAGATTTTCTTGCGACGGGCCAGAAATTTGGCCGCCTCCAGCGGAGTCGCAAAATCGGCCACCCGCACGGACCATCTGGTCTCGTACGCCGTCCACTCCGGGGACAGATCGTCCGGCATTCCGAACTCAGTTTCCGGTTTCGCGGTCATGGAGCCTTTGCTCTCGCTCATTAGCTTTCCGAACAGATATAAGTCTTGTCCGCTCGCCGCGCAAAACAAATACGACGACGTGCAGCCGGTCGCCGAGGTAGCCTCGCGCAATCATGCGGTTTTCCCCGTAGTCTTTCCGCTCGTCCGTGAAGATGCGCGCGGAGGTCCAGTCGAAGCGACGGATTTGATCGAATGCAATCCCGTGCTGCCGCAGATTGATCGCGTTCTTCGTCTCATCCCAATCAAGGTTCATGGCTTTCCTGTCCACCCGTCAGATGCGATGTCTGCCAATGCACGCACTTTTTGTGAGGAAAATCAATGATGCGGTTGGTTGTTATCGGGGCCGGGATGGCCAGTGGCCGGATGCTGGAGGAGTTGTTCGAGGCCGGGTTCGCCGGGCAGGTGACGCTGTTCAACGGCGAGCCGCGGGGGAACTACAACCGGCTGATGCTGTCGCCGGTCCTGTCGGGTGAAAAGACCTATCCGGAGATCATCACCCATGACGACGCCTGGTATGCCGCGCATGGGGTGGAGTGCCGGTTCGGCGAACATGTGACCAGGATCGACCGCGCGCGGAAGGTTGTCGTCAGCAAGGGTGACGAGACGCCCTATGACGCGCTGGTGATCGCGACCGGAAGTGCTCCGTTCATCATTCCGGTGGCGGGGAAGGACTTGCCCGGCGTCTGCACCTACCGCGACCTTGAGGACACCAATGCGATGATCGCGGCCTGCAAGCCCGGGGCGAAGGCGGTGGTCGTCGGCGGCGGGCTTCTGGGGCTGGAAGCGGCGGCGGGCATGGCGGCGCGGGGGGCTGAAGTCACGGTGATCCACCTGATGGGCCACCTGATGGAGCGGCAGCTTGACCCGTCCGCCGGGTATCTGTTGCAGAAGGATCTGGAACGCCGGGGCATCCGCATCCATTGCAAGGGCGCGACCAAGGCGATTCTTGGCACGGATCGGGTCGAGGCGGTGCTGCTGGAGGATGGCACGGTGTATGACGCCGATCTTGTCTGCATGGCCGTGGGCATCCGGCCCGAGACGCGGCTGGCGACCGACGCGCATCTGGAGATCGGGCGCGGGGTGGTGGTCAACGACCAGATGCAGACCAGTGACCCGGCGATCTTCGCGCTGGGGGAATGCGTTGAACACAACAGGCAGCTTTTCGGGCTGGTGGCCCCGCTTTACGATCAGGCGACGGTGCTGGCGGCCACGCTTATGGGCGTGGAAGCGGCATTCAGGCCGGTGCAGACGGCGACCAAGCTCAAGGTGACGGGCGTCGACCTGTTCAGCGCGGGCGACTTTGCCGACGCTCCGGGCCGCGAGGATATCGTGTTCCGCGATCCGGGGCGGGGGGTCTACAAGCGGCTGGTGCTGGAAGGCGACCGCCTGATCGGCGCGGTGATGTATGGCGACACCGGCGACGGGGGCTGGTTCTTCGACAAGATCAAGTCGGGCGAGGATGTGAGCAGCCTGCGCGAGACGCTGATCTTCGGCCCGGCCTTCCAGGGGGGTGCCCAAGCGGACCCTCTGGCAGCCGTTGCAGCCTTGCCGCCTGAGGCGGAAATCTGTGGCTGCAACGGCGTCTGCAAGGGCAGGATCATGGCGGCTGTGTCCGGCGGCGCGACCACGCTGGAGGCGGTCAGGCTTCAGACCAAGGCGAGTGCGTCCTGTGGCACCTGCACCGGCCTCGTCGAAAAGGTAATGGCGCTGACGCTGGGCGACAGCTTCACCGCCAACGCCAACCCGCCGATGTGCAAATGCACCGACCACACGCACGAGGACGTGCGGCGGATGATCAAGGCGCAGGGGCTGAAAAGCATCCCGGCGGTGATGCAGGAGCTGGGGTGGACATCGGTCGGGGGCTGCGCAAGCTGCCGACCGGCGCTGAACTACTACCTTCTGTCGGACTGGCCGCTGGACTATGCGGACGACCGGCAGTCGCGGTTCGTGAATGAACGGAACCACGCCAACATCCAGAAGGACGGGACCTATTCCGTCGTGCCGCGCATGTGGGGCGGGGTGACGACTTCGGCGGAATTGCGGGCGATTGCCGATGCGGCAGACCGCTATGCCGTGCCGATGATCAAGGTCACGGGGGGCCAGCGGATCGACCTTCTGGGCGTCAGGAAAGAGGACCTTCCGGCGATCTGGGCCGATTTCAACGATGCCGGCATGGTTTCGGGCCACGCCTACGCCAAGGGCCTTCGGACGGTGAAGACCTGCGTGGGCAAGGAATTCTGCCGCTTTGGCACCCAGGATTCGACGGGGCTGGGGATTCGGCTGGAGAAGCTCCTCTGGGGCTCATGGACGCCCGCCAAGGTCAAGCTGGGCGTATCTGGCTGCCCGAGGAATTGTGCGGAGGCGACGTGCAAGGACATCGGCGTGGTCTGCGTGGACAGTGGCTTTCAGATCAGCGTCGCAGGCGCGGCGGGGATGGATGTGAAGGAGACCGAACCTCTGGTCACCGTGCACACTGAGGAAGAGGCGATGGAGGTCATCGTGGCCTTTGTCCAACTGTACCGCGAGAACGCCCGCTATCTGCACCGGATCTACAAGTGGGTGGCTAAGGTGGGCCTTGACTGGTGCCGCGCGCAGGTCATGGACCCCCCGACGCGCCGTGCGCTCTACGACCGCTTCATGCTGTCGCAGTCGGTTTACCAGACCGATCCCTGGGCCGAACACGCAGCACGTCCCGCCGACTGGGCTCCGCTTGCCGACCTGACCGTGAGGGCCGCCGAATGACTGCGATGATCGACGTCGCCGCCCTGGACGACATCCCTCGACAGGGCGCGCGCGTGGTGAAGACCGATGCAGGCTGCGTCGCAGTCTATCGCACCGCAGATGACCAGGTCTTCGCGATCGACGACCGTTGTCCGCACAAGGGCGGGCCGCTGTCGGAGGGGATCGTTCACGGGTCCCAAGTGACCTGCCCGCTGCATGGCTG
>JBIJDO010000160.1:0-6381 GCA_044344105.1 Tabrizicola sp. | reverse complement strand
GAGTTGTCCGGCCTGATCTCCTTACGCTGGAACAACAGGGTGACGGCGGTGGAGGTCGGCGACCATGCCGTGCTGTCGGTCGAAACGCCGGACGGGGCCTACCGGCTGGAGGCCGACCATGTGGTGGCCTGCGACGGGGCGAAAAGTGCGCTTCGGGGGATGCTGGGCCTTGGCTTCGATGGCGAGCTTTTCGAGGAACGCTTCCTGATCGCCGACATCGAGATGACGGGGGAGTTCCCGTCCGAACGGCGCTTCTGGTTCGAGCCGATCTTCCATGCCGGGCAGTCGGCGCTTCTGCACAAGCAGCCCGACAACATCTACCGGATCGACCTGCAGCTTGGCTGGGACGCGGACCCCGAGGCCGAGCGGCTGCCGGATCGGGTGATCCCCCGGATCGAGAAGGCGCTGGGGCGCAGCGATTTCCGGCTGGACTGGGTGTCGGTCTACACGTTCCAGTGCCGCAGGCTGGCACGGTTCGTGCATGGCCCGGTGATCTTCTGCGGTGACAGCGCCCATGTGGTCAGCCCGTTCGGCGCGCGCGGCGGCAACGGGGGCCTGCAGGACGTGGACGCGCTGGGGTGGCGGCTGGCAGCCGTCGCGCAGGGGGCGGATGCGGGACTGCTGGACGCCTATGACCGGGAACGGCAGTGGGGCGCGGACGAGAACCTGCTGAACTCATCGCGCACCACCCGGTTCATGTCCCCGGCCCCGGGGGCAGAGCGGCTCTACCGTGATGCGGTCCTCGCGCTGGCGGGCAAGGCGGCCTTCGCGCGACCGCTGGTCAATTCGGGGCGGCTGTCGCGGCCTTGTGTCTATCCCCTGACCGGGCCGGATGACCCCGCCCTTCCCGTCGAGGCGCGGCCCGGCGCGGTGGCCCCGGATGCGCCGCTGGCCGAGGGCTGGCTGATCGACCTGCTGGGCGGAAAGACGGTCCTCTTGGCCATCGGGCAACCCGCGCCCGAGCTGGAAGGGCCGGCGGTCGTCGCGCTTGGCGTGACGCCAGAGGTGCGGGCGCGCTACCTCGGGGCGGCGGCGCAGGCGCTGTACCTGATCCGACCGGACCAGGCCGTCGCCGCGCGCTGGGTGACGGCCTCGGCGGTCGAGATCGCCAGAGCGGCGGGCGCAATCTGGGAGACCGCCGCATGAGCCTGATCCTGACGCCGAACCTGCGCGATCCAGATGCGGCCTATGCCGCCCTACTGGCGGCGCACAAGGGCCTGAGCGAGGCCGAGAGCCATGCGTTCAACGCCAGGCTGGTGCTGATCCTGATGAACCATCTGGGCGACGGGCCGGAGTTTGGCGAGGCGTTGCGTCTGGCAAAGAAAGCTGCGCTTTAGCACACCTTACGAGGCCTTGAGGACGCCCCGTTCGATCTGGTCCTGTTCGATGGATTCGAAAAGCGCGCGGAAGTTGCCTTCGCCGAACCCGTCATCACCCTTGCGCTGGATGAATTCGAAGAAGATCGGGCCGATCACGGTTTTCGAGAAGATCTGGAGGAGGATCCGCGTCTCGCCGCCGTTCACCACGCCTTCGCCGTCGATCAGGATGCCGTGTCTGGCCATCCGGTCCAGAGGCTCGTCATGCCCGGCGACCCGGGTCTTCGACGCCTCGTAATAGGCCATCGGCGGCTTCGGCATGAATTTCAGCCCGGCGTCCGCAATCGCGTCGGTGGCGGCGTAAAGGTCATCGGTGCCGACCGCGATGTGCTGGATGCCCTCGCCGTTGTAGCGCTTGAGGTATTCGACGATCTGCCCGGTCTCGCCCCGGTCCTCGTTCACCGGAATGCGGATGCGGCCGCAGGGCGAGGTCAAGGCACGGGAGTGGAGGCCGGTGAACTTGCCCTCGATATCGAAGAACCGGATCTGCCGGAAGTTGAAGAGCCGCTGGTAGAAGTCGAACCATTTGTCCATGTTGCCACGGTGGACGTTGTGGGTCAGGTGGTCGAGATAGTGGAACCCGACGCCTTTCGGCTGCGGAGCGGCCAGCCAGTCGAACTCGGCGTCGAACGGGTTTGCATCGCCGTAGTGGTCGGAAAAATAGATCAGCGAGCCGCCGATCCCGACAATCGCGGGCAGGTCGAGCGTCTTGTCGCTGCCGCCATAGGCCTCGGCCCCAAGGCTGACCGCATGGGCAAATGCGTGGTCGGCATCGACGACCCGCCAGCCCATCGACGGGGCAGAGGGGCCATGCGCTTCGGCAAAGCGGTGGGCATGGCTGCCGGGTTCACTGTTCAGAACGTAGCTGATGTCGCCCTGTTGCCAAAGCTCGATGGCTTTCTGCTTGTGCCGGGCGGTCAGCACGTAGCCCATTTTCGCGAACAGCGCCCGCAGCTCATCGGGGTTCGGATGCGCGAATTCGACGAAGGCAAAGCCGTCGGTACCGGCGGGATTTTCGGGCGAGATCACCGCGCGGGGGGCGGTGTGCGGAAAGGGTCCCATCGGTCAATCCTTCGGAATGAGGCTACGTCCCCACAAATGTGCCACGCGGGACCTGCACTTGGCGCGCATTCTTCGGCTTGATTTCCAGAGGAGATGCGCGCCTTCTGCGCTGATGAAAGATCAAGTGCGAGAAATCCGCATGCTGGACGAAATCGATTCGCGGTTGCTGTCAGCCCTGCAGGCCGATGCCCAGATCACGGCGCAGGATCTGGGTTCCCTTCTGAACCTGTCCGCAAGCCAGGCCGCCCGCCGCCGTGCCAGGCTTGAAGCCGACGGTTCGATCACCGGCTATGCCGCCCGACTGTCCCCGGCCAGGCTGGGCCTGACGGTCCAGGCCTTTGTGCAGGTCCAGATGGCCGCCCATGCCCCCGAAACGGCCCGCGAATTCCTGCGCCTGATCGCCACCCTGCCCGAGGTCGTGGCCTGCTGGACGCTGACCGGCGAGGCGGACTATCTCCTTCGCGTCTGGTGCGCCGATCTGCCCGCGCTCAATGATCTTATCCATCACCGGCTTTTGCCGAATCCGGCGGTGGCGCGGGTGCAAAGCCAGATCGTCATGGCCCAGCCCAAGGCCGATGCCGGGCTGCCGGTCTAGCGGGCGTTCGGCAGGCAGCGCATCAGGACGGCGCGGATCAGTCCTTCACGTTCTTCGGGCGATTTTCCCAGCATCATCCGCAGTTTCTGCCCTGCGGCAAGGTCGGCGATACCGTGACTGGTGGCCCAAAGCGCGACGACATCGGTCTCTCCCCCTCCAAGCGCCTCCAACAACCCGACCAGGTGACTGTGGGCACGCTCTGCCGCTGCCAGAAGCTCTGCCGAGGCAAAGTCGGGGCGGGCCGATGAGAAGATCAGACGAAACAAGGCGGGCCGGGACAGGGCAAATTCCAGATAGCCCAGCCCGGCCCGGACGGCCTTGTCGCGCGCATCCAATGCGCCGACCTCGCGCGCGTCCAGGGTGTCCTGGAACCGGGTGAAGCCTTCGGCGGCGAGCGCGGTCAGAAGCCCGTTCGTGTCACCGAAATGATGCGCCGGGGCGGCATGGCTGACCCCGGCCCGCTTGGCGACGGACCGCAGCGAAAATCCCTCGACCCCGTGTTCGGCAAGTTCCGCTTCGCCCGCCGCCAGAAGCGCCGCACGAAGGTCGCCGTGATGGTACGGCGCCTTTGCGGGATCACTGGTGCCCTGCCCTGCTGGTTCTGCGGTCATGTCGCATTGCTAACACCCGGAACAGGCTTCGTCAAAACATGTTGACAATGACAAGATAGATGTGATCTTTACAATGAAAAGATTACATGCCCGAGGTCCGCCGTGATCCACGCCCTGCGCCTGAGACTGTCGAACGTGCATCTGCTGCTGGGCCACGGCAGGGCGCCTGCGGCGGAGGATGTGCAGAAATGGAGAGACAAATGACCGCAGATCAGCTTTTTCAGCTTGCGAACCCGCTGGCCCTGCCGGGCTGGCTGGCCCTTCTGGCGGCCCCCCTTGCCCCGCGTCTGGCGCAAGCCGTGTCCGCGGCGGCGATCCCGCTCCTTTTGTCGCTGGCCTATGCCGGGCTGATCCTCGCCTTCTGGTGGGAGGCCCCCGGCGGGTTCTCCACCCTGCCCGAGGTCCAGGCCCTCTTCACCCATCCCGAGATCGCGCTGGCGGGATGGCTGCACTACCTCGCCTTCGATCTCTTCGTCGGGGCCTGGGAGGTACGGACCGCAAGGGCCGAGGGCATCCCGCATTGGATGGTGATCCCCTGCCTCGTGCTGACCTTCCTCTTCGGACCTGCCGGCCTTCTGGCCTTTGCAGCCTTGCGCTTCACCCTGACCCGAAAGGTCCTGCCATGACCCTGGCCCTGTCCGCCCCACGCCTTGCCTTCGCATCAAGGCCCAACCGGCAACTGATACGCCTGACCGTGCTGGTCGCGCTTGCCGCCCTGCCGCTCATGGTCGCCTACAGTCTGGACGACCGGCTGTTCCAGGGCGAGAACGTCTGGCTGAAGCCGCTGAAGTTCCACCTCGCGCTGACCGTCTACACCGGTACCCTGACCCTCTTTGCCATGCTCCTGCCCGAGGAAACCTTCACCTCGCGGCGCTGGCGGGGCTACATCGGCCTTGTCACGCTCTGCATCCTGGCCGAGCTGGTCTGGATCGGTGCCGCCGCAGCACTGGGCACCGCCTCGCATTTCAACCAGACCGGCCTCTGGGCCCCGGTCTACGGCCTGATGGGGCTGGCGGCGGTCACGCTCACCTCGCTGTCCCTGACCATGGGCGTGGTCTTCTGGCGGCACCGCGCCGATCCCCTCATGCTGTCCGTCGCGGTCGGGCTGGTCCTCACGTTCCTCCTGACGCTGCCCACGGCGGGCACCATGTCCTCGATGCCGGGGCATCTGGTCGGCACGCCCCTGACCGGCGCGCGCTTTCCGCTGATGGGCTGGTCGCTGGAGGTGGGCGACCTGCGCCTGCCGCATTTCCTGGCCACCCATGCCATGCATGCCGTGCCGCTGGCCGGGCTGACCGGCAGCCGGGCGCTGGTCTGGGCGGCGGCCCTGGGATGGACCGCGCTGGTCCTGTGGTGCTTTGTAAGGGCGCTGATGGGCCTGCCGCCCTTCTGACGCTTTCCCTTCCGCGCGGGTCAGGCTAATACCCGCGCGGACCTGTCAGGGAACGCGCCATGCCGATGGAAAAGACCTTCAACGCCGCCGAGGCCGAGGCCCGCATCTCGAAGCGCTGGCTGGACGCCAAGGCCTTTGCGGCAGGAGCCAACGCCAAGGCGGGCCGTCCGGCGTTTTCGGTCATGATCCCGCCGCCGAATGTCACCGGTTCCCTCCACATGGGCCACGCCTTCAACAACACGCTGCAGGATATCCTGACGCGCTGGCACCGGATGCAGGGCGACGACACGCTCTGGCAGCCCGGCACCGACCATGCCGGGATCGCGACCCAGATGGTGACCGAACGCGAGATGGCCTTGGCGCAGGAACCCGACCGCCGCACCATGGGGCGAGAGAAGTTCCTCGCCCGCGTCTGGCAGCAGAAGCAGAAGTCGCGCGGCACGATCATCGGGCAGTTGCAGCGGCTTGGGGCGAGTTGCGACTGGGACCGTTCACCATGTCGGGGGCTCCGGGGGCTCCGGCGGGTGAGGAGGGCAACTTCCACGATGCCGTGATCAAGGTCTTTGTGCAGATGTACAACAAGGGCCTGATCTATCGCGGCAAGCGGCTGGTGAACTGGGACCCGCATTTCGAGACGGCGATTTCCGATCTGGAGGTCGAGAATATCGAGGTGCCGGGCCACATGTGGCACTTCAAGTATCCTTTGGCGGGCGGGCAGACCTATGAATATGTCGAGAAGGACGCGGAAGGCCGCGTGACCCTGCGCGAGACGCGGGATTACATCTCCATCGCCACGACGCGGCCCGAGACGATGCTGGGCGACGGGGCTGTGGCGGTTCATCCATCGGATGAACGTTACGCGCCAATCGTCGGGAGACTTTGCGAAATTCCAGTGGGGCCGAAAGAGCATCGCCGGTTGATCCCGATCATCACCGATGAATACCCGGACCCGACCTTCGGCTCGGGTGCGGTGAAGATCACCGGGGCGCATGACTTCAACGACTATGCGGTGGCGAAGCGCGGGGACATTCCCTGCTACCGGCTGAAGGACACCCGGGCGCAGATGCGGGCGGATGGGGTGCCCTATGCCGAGGCGGCAGAGATCGCGGGGCGGATGTCACGGGCGTGGCTGGTGGCCAAGGGCTATGCGACGCCGGGGATTGCGGAGCAACCGTTTCAACTGTCCGAGGCCGAAATCGACGCGCTGAACCTTGTCCCCGACGATCTGCGCGGGCTTGACCGGTATGAGGCGAGGAAGCGCGTGGTCGAGGCGATTACGGCGGAGGGGCTGGCGGTAATGATCCCCGCCGCGCCCCCGAAACCCCGCCCCGGGGGGGTACCCGG
>JBIJDO010000169.1:0-6096 GCA_044344105.1 Tabrizicola sp. | reverse complement strand
TCCATGCGGATCATGTGCCGGTCCGGGACGATCTGGTGGCCGCAAGGGTGCGCCAGGCGGGGGCGGTGATCGCGGCCAAGACCAACGTGCCGGAATGGGGCCAGGGGTCGCATTCGTTCAACCCGGTCTTCGGGGTGACGCGGAACCCCCATGACCTGACGCGCAGCGCGGGCGGGTCTTCCGGCGGGGCGGCGGCGGCGCTGGCCGCCAGGATGGCCTGGGTCGCGGACGGGTCGGACATGATGGGGTCCCTGCGCAACCCTGCGGGCTTCTGCAACGTCTACGGGTTCCGCCCGACCTGGGGCCTGGTGCCGCAGGATGCCGAGGGGGATACGTTCCTGTCCACCCTGTCGACCGAGGGCCCGATGGCGCGGACGGTCGAAGACGTGGCGCGGCTCCTTTTGGTGCTGGCGGGCGAGAACCCCGAAGTGCCCTTCCCGCGCGCGGTTCCTGATCTGCTCACCGGACTTGACCGGGGGATCAAAGGGTGCCGGATCGGCTGGCTGGCCGACTGGGGCGGGGCCTATCCGGTGGAGCCCGGCATCCTTGCGGCCTGCACGGGCGGATTGCAGGTGCTGGAAAGCCTGGGCGCGGTGGTGGAGCCGTTGCCGCCGCCGTTTCCGGCCGACAGGCTCTGGTCCGCCTGGGTCACGCTGCGCGCGATGCTGAGCGCGGGGTCGAAGCGGGCCCTGGCGGAGGACCCGGCCAGGCGCGCGCTGACCAAGCCGGAAACCCTGTGGGAGATCGAGCAGGGCCTGTCGCTCTCGGCGCAGGCGGTGCATCAGGCGAGCGTCACCCGCAGCCGCTGGTTCGCGCAGGCGGCGCGGCTGTTCCAGCGCTTCGATGCCATCGTCCTGCCCACCGCGCAGGTCTGGCCCTTTCCTGTCGACTGGCGCTGGCCCAGGGCGATCAACGGCCAGCACATGGACACCTATCACCGCTGGATGGAGGTCGTGGTGCCCGCAAGCCTGATCGGCCTGCCCGCGCTGTCGGTGCCGCTGGGCTTCGGGCCGGAAGGCCTGCCCTCGGGAATGCAGATCATCGGCCGGTCGGGCGACGATGCCGGCGTTCTGGCCATCGGACAGGCCTATCACCGCGCGACGGGATGGCCGCAGAAGCGACCGCCTGCCCTGCCCTAGGCCAGATCGTCCAGCGACACCGGCGTCTCGGCCTCGACATCGCGGGCGACGCGCTGGCCGACGATCCGGTCCCAGTGCTTCGGGGCCGCGCCGAAACCGGGGCGGACCGAGCGGATCGCATCCGGCGTGACGATGTCCCCCGCCTTCAGCGGCTTGACGTAATAGAGCGACCGGCGGAAGACGACATTCGCCCGCTCGCTGGACTTGCGGCCATAGTCGACCGCCCCGAGCGCCTCCCATGCCGTACGGGCCGAGGTGCAGAGGGCGGCGAACTCGTCCGGTTCCAGGGAGAAGCTGTCATCCGGGCCGCCGCCGTTCCGGTCTTCGGTCATGTGCTTTTCGATGATCGACGCCCCCAGCGCCACGGCGGCGATGGCGGTGGTGTTGTCAAGCGTATGGTCGGAAAGCCCGGTCACCAGGCCAAAGCGGTTGATCATGTCGGCAAGGGTGCGCAGGTTGTAGTCCCCCGCCGGGGCCGGATAGCCCGACACGCAATGCAGGACGGCAAGCGCCTTGCAGCCGCCGTCGCGCGCGGCCTCAATCGCTTCGGCGATCTCGTCGGCGTCGGCCATGCCGGTCGAGATGATCATCGGCTTGCCGGTCGCGGCGGCGTAGCGGATCAGCGGCAGGTCCACCGCCTCGAAACTGGCGATCTTGTAGGCGGGGGCGTTCAGGTCCTCCAGAAGATCGACCGCGGTGGTGTCGAAGGGCGAGGAGAACATGGTGATGCCGCGCTTCCGCGCATGGTCGAAAAGGGCTGCGTGCCAGTCCCAGGGGGTGTAGGCTGACTGGTAAAGCTGATAGAGGCTCTGCCCCGCCCATTTGCCGCTCGTGATCTGGAACTCGGGCCGCGAGGAATTCAGAGTGATCGTATCGGCGGTGTAGGTCTGGATCTTGACCGCATCCGCCTTTGCGGCGGCGGCGGCGTCGATGATACGGAACGCGGTTTCGATGCTGCCGTTGTGGTTCGCCGACAGCTCGGCGATCACATAGGGCGGATGGCTCGGGCCGATGGGACGACCGGCGATGGAGAGGGGGGTGCGCGTGGTCATTGGATCTCCTGCAGGTTCCAGATGGACGCGAATGACTGCCTTTTCAAGCCGTCAGAGCGTGCACGTCAGCCGTCTGAAACCGCCACTCGTGCCGGTCGACGCATATCCAGCTGCCTCAAAGGCCGACAAGGATGCGGCATTTGTCTCGTGAACTTCGGCGGTCAGCCGTCCATGGCCCTGCGCTCGAGCCTCGTCCGAAAGAAGCGACAGCAACCGGACCGCAAGGCCCCGTCCCCGTGCCTGCGGGGCAAGAATGATCGAAACCGAGGCGGAGGCATCGTCCCCGATATCAAACCGCAAATGCGCTTCTGCCGGATCACCCGCGACGAGAAGACGGCGGTTCGGATCGGCGAGGGCCTTGGCGAACCAGGCTAGATGGTCTTGCAGTGCGGGTGTGGGGCCAGCGCGGAAGTGTTCCGGCGGAAGTGCGCGGCGCCACTGCCAGATCGCCTCGGCATCAGCCATAGTTGCCCGGCGCAGGGCAAGCGGTCGTTCGACGGCCATCGCGACACGCGCTGCACCTTTCCCATCCGTAACGGCTGCCGCCGCTCCCGACATCGCAGCCAAAGCGCCCGGTTCGCCTGCGCGGTCCAAGGCAACCGAGAGATGCCCGGCAAACCCTGCGGCCCCCACCCGGCCAAGGTCAACCGCCGCCCCGGCGCGGTCCAGCGCGGCTGTGGCTGCGGCCTGGTTGTCGGCCAGAACCGCAAGCAGCGACGGCAGGCCCAGGGCACAGCGCTCCCAGGCGGTGCCGCCGGCGGCTCCGATGGCAAGGTCCGCATCGGCCATCAGGCTGGCCATGTCGGCCACATCGACGAGGACGCGGGCCGGGTTCGGCAGGGCCGCAGCCTTGGCCTGCACGGCGGCCAGCGCGGGCGCGGCGCGGCCCAGTACCACTGTGACCTGCAGGTCCGATCGGGCGGACAGGACGTCCAGCACCTTTTCCGTCGCGTTCGGCAGGTCGATCCCGCCCATGCTGACCAGCACATGTGCCAGCCGGAACCCGCGTGCGGCTCGGGCCGCCAGCGCCACCGGCCGCAGGGCCGCGAATTCCGGACGCAAGAGGGCATAGCGCGGCCCGATCAGGCGCTCGGCCCCGGCGGGGAGCAGCCCGTCGTAATCGGCGGCGCGACGCCCGAAGTTCTGATCGAGCAGAAGGCTTGCGTCATGCGACCGGTCCGCGAGGTCGTCCAGCACCACCAGACGTGCCCCGGCGGGGCGGGCGGCGGCCTCCCACCGCGCGTCGAAGGCATAATGATCGACGATCAGCACATCCGCATCACCGGCGGCCGCGCGGGTCTCGCCAGCGTCCTGCGCCCAGGGCACCCCGGCCCAGGCGGCATGCGCGGGGCCGTCTGCCGGAGGGCTGAAACCTTGGGCGGGAGCGGGCAGCAGGGACAGACCGAACCCGGACGCGACCACGCGCGCGCCAAGGTGCCCCGGCAGGTCGCGACAGACGAAGCGGCACTGGTGGCCCCGCCCGGACAGCGCCTGCGCCAGCGTCAGGCAGCGCATCACATGGCCGGTGCCGATCGCGACCGACGCATCGGCGCGGAAGACGACCGACAGGCTCACCGTTCGGCCCCGAGCACCGCAAACAGCGCTTCAGCCCGGGTCCAGTCCTCGGGCGTGTCGATGTCGACCACGCGGTGCGACGGAAGCGCGACACCGAAGGCGCCGGGACCGAAGACCGGCAGCCCCGCCGCCCAGGTCGCGGCCAGCGCCCAGTAGAACTGTCCGGCATCGTGCCAGGAGGGTTCAAGGTCCTGGCTGCGGACCTGCATCTGGGCGGGGTCCATCATCGCCACCGCCCCGCCCGCGTCCCGGCGCAGGGCGCGCTGGATCGGATGGCCGAAGCGGGTCACCGCCATCGCATGGGTCGCACCGGTTGCCAGAAGCCGGGCACCTTCGGCAAGGTCTTCGGCCCGGACAAAGGGGGCTGTCGCATAGAGACAGCAGACCGGCGTGTCCGGCGCCACCTCAAGCGCCGTCACGGCATGGGCGATGACCGGCACGGTGGCCGTGTGATCGTCGGACAATGCCGCCGGGCGCAGGAACGGGACCTCGGCCCCTTCGGCCCGCGCGACCCCGGCAATCGCGGCATCATCGGTCGAGACGACGATCCGGTCGAACAGACCCGAAGCGCGGGCGGCGGCAATCGACCAGCCGATCATCGGTCGGCCATGGAAGGGCCTGATGTTCTTGCGCGGGATGCGCTTCGATCCGCCGCGCGCCGGGATGACGCAAAGGCTCATGCCAGGGCCCGTCCAAGGGCTGCGACGACGCGGTCCTGGTCGGCATCGGTCAGGCCCGCGTAAAGCGGGATCGAGATCGCCTCGGCATAATAGGCCTCGGCATGCGGGAACTGGCCGGCGTGAAACCCCATGGCCCGGTAATGCGGCTGGGTATGGACCGGAATGTAGTGGAGGTTCACCCCGATGCCCTCTGCCCGAAGCCTGTCGAACACCGCGCGATGCCGGTCCGCCGCGACCCGGACGACATACAGGTGCCAGGCCGAAGCGACATCCGCCGCCGGGGACGGGCGCTTGAGCGGCAGGTTGCCAAGCAGCCGGTCATAGCGCGCGGCCAGCGCCCGGCGGCGGTCGACAAAGTCCTGCAGCCGCGCCATCTGGCTCAGGCCAAGGGCCGCCTGCAGCTCGGTCATCCGGTAGTTGTAGCCCAGGCTGACCTGCTGGTAGTACCACGGCCCGTCCGGTTCCTGCGTCATCTCCGACGGGTCGCGGGTGATGCCGTGGCTGCGGGCCAGCTCCATCCGCCGGGCAAGGTCAGGGTCCTGCGTGGTGGCCAGCCCGCCCTCGGCGGTGGTGATGATCTTCACCGGGTGAAAGCTGAAGACGGTGATGTCGGAATGCCGGCAGTCGCCCACCGGTCGGCCCTCATGTTCGGCCCCGATCGAATGGCTGGCATCCTCGATCACCCTGACCCCGTAGGCGCGGGCCAGACGACCGATTTCCGCCATGTCGGCGGACTGGCCGCACAGATGCACCGGCACGATCACCTTCGGCAGGCGGCCTTGCGCTGCGGCGGCCTCAAGCTTCGCGGCCAGGGCCTTCGGGCACATCGTCCAGGTCACGGGGTCGATGTCGACGAAATCGACCGCGGCCCCGCAGTAAAGCGCGCAGTTGGCACTGGCGACGAAGGTGGTCGGCACCGTCCAGAGCACATCCCCCGGCCCGAGCCCCAGCGCCATGCAGGCGACATGAAGGGCCGAGGTTGCCGAGTTGACCGCCACGCCATGCGCCGCCCCGACGCGGCCGGCCACCGCCGCCTCGAAGGCGGGCACCACGGGGCCTTGCGTCAGGTGGTCCGAGCGCAGCACCGCCACGACGGCTGCAATGTCCGCGTCCGAGATGTCCTGGCGTCCGTAGGGGATCATGGGCACCCTCCGCTCACTTCAGACCCGGGTCCAGAAGCTGTCGTCATATCCCGGCATCTGTTTGCCTCCGGGATACAGGGCCGGTTGCCGGTCGGTGCAGGAAAAACCATCCAGCCCCTCAACGTAGTGCGCAAAAACGGTCGGTTTCTGGACGCCGTGCCGCCAGGGCAACCAGCCACGGCTGCGCCCCTTCATGGCCTGCATGAGGTAGGCGGACCGCGTGCTGACACGGACCTGTGACAGGTAGTTCAACACGACATCCGGCTCCATTTCTCCGAATGTCGCGGCCGACCAGAACAGATCGGCGGCCAGATCGCGCACCAGGTCGAAGCGCCAGTTTGGCAGAATGTGGATTCGACCCTTCTGCAAGTCCGAAGGCTTGGTGATGCGTTTGGCCTCCCGGTAGGGAACGACACGATCCCCGAAAACGGCCAAGAGATACTGGTGAGCGACATAGAGCTGCGGCGGGATATCGAAGAGTAGCAGTGTTGCTTCCGGATGCAGCTTG
>JBIJDO010000159.1:0-6396 GCA_044344105.1 Tabrizicola sp. | reverse complement strand
AATGGTGGATCGTCAACGTGGAGATTGATACCGATCCTGACTTTGCGGATCAGGATATTGATGTTGACCAAATAGTTCCAGGTTCGCAACTGATGCTTTCCATTATCCATCAAGCTGCAATTGGTGACATAGAGGCCGCTAACGAACTTTACGAAGCCTTCATCGCTGAGACGACGAAGGCTTCATAGGCGCTCTGGTTTCTCACACTGGCCTACTCTCCAGAAACGCAATCGCGCGCGCCGGATCGCCGTTCTTCCCGCGCTCGGCAAAGAACTCCGCCGCCCCCCGCGCGCCGATCTTCTCGGCGACGGCCAGGGCAATGTACTGGTTGACTGATACCCCGTCCTTCGCGGCGAAATCCTCGACCGCTTTCTTCAGCGACTGGGGCAGGTTCAGCGAGACGCGCGCCTTCATGTGGTGATCCTCCGCAAGGCTTCCGCCGGGGACAACAATCCAAGTCCGAAACGCGCCGGGACATCCCGGAAGTCCCGCGCGTTATGTGTCACGATGCTGCCGCCGCAGTTGATCGCGGCCTCCAGCACCATTTCGTCGTCAGGGTCGCCCAGTTGCGGGCGCCACTGAAAGTCGATGCCGACCGGAACCACTGTCGCTGAGACGTCCTCAAGGAACTCGCCGATCTGCTTCCGTGTCAGGCCGCAATCCAGCAGGAACTCCGCTCGGTTCAGGACAGCTTCATACTCGTAAAACAGCGGCACCGAACAGCACCAGACGAACCGTTTCTGGAAACCTGCAACCAGCAACGGATTCGAGGACCCGGTCCGACTGCTCAGCCCGGCAACCAAGATGTTCGTATCCAGCACCAGCTTCATTGCGTCATATATAGCGTAACATCACATGTGGCGCAAGATCGGTTCGGCGAAGATACCCAACCCTTAACAACCCCCTAACGCCCAAATCCAACCCATTGGAATCCCTTGCGGCCCCCACCTGCCCACGCGTGGGCACTACCGGTCCAGCATCGTCACCAGCGTCTCAAGCCGGTCGGCCTCCGCTGCCGGTTTGTCGTCGCGGATCCGGTTGATCCGGGGGAAGCGCATCGCGATGCCGGATTTGTGGCGGGAGGACCGGTTCAGCCCCTCGAAGGCGACCTCGACCACCTTGGTGCGGGCGACCGACCGGACCGACCCGAACCGGTCCACCGTGTTCATCCTGACGAACCGGTCCAGCTCTTTCAGCTCGGCATCGGTGAAGCCGAAATAGGCCTTGCCGACCGGGACGAGCTCGTCACCGGCCCAGACCCCGAAGGTGAAGTCGGAATAGAAGCCCGACCGCTTGCCATGCCCCCGCTGGGCATACATCAGGACCGCGTCGATCAGGTGGGGGTCGCGTTTCCATTTGAACCAGGGACCCTTCACCCGACCGGCAAGATAGGGGCTGTCGCGGCGCTTGATCATCACGCCTTCGATCACCGCCGCGGGCGGATCGGCGCGGAGGGTGGCGAGGTCCTCCCACGTCCCGAAGGGAAGGTCCGGCGACAGGTCGATCCGGGGGCCGAGGGGGGCGACAGCCTTTGCCAGCACGGCGCGGCGGGTGTCGTAGGGCTGGGTGCGGAGGTCCTCGCCTTCCCATATCAGGACATCGTACAACCGCAGCCCCGCCGGGTGGGACCGCAGCATCGCGGGGGTCACTGTCTTGCGGTTCAGCCGCTGCTGCAGGTCGCCGAACGGGGCGATCTCGTCCCCGCGCCGGACCAGCAGTTCGCCGTCGAGGGTGCCGTCGAAGGCCATCAGGTCGACCACATCGGGGAAGGCCGCGCTGATGTCCTCGCCGGTCCGGGAGTAGAGCCGCCGCACACCGCCGTCGCTGACCGCCTGGACCCGGATGCCGTCCCATTTCCATTCAGCGGCATAGGCGGCGGGGTCGAGCTGGGACAACTGGTCAAGGTCGGTCGGCGTGGACAGCATCACCGGGCGGAAGGGCGCGCGGGCGGCGGATTCGGGGCGGGGGCCTCCGGCGGCCCAGGCGAAGAGGTCGGTGTAGGGCGGGGACTGGGCGTGCCAGATCTCCTCGACCTCGGCCAGGGGCAGGTTTGCCCAGAGGGCAAAGGCGGAGCGGGCGAGCCGGGCCGAGACGCCGACCCGGAGCGCCCCGGTGGCGAGCTTGAGATAGGCGTAGCGTTCGGAGGGGCCGAGGCTGTCGAGCCTTTCGCCGATCAGGGCGGGAAGGCGGGTCTTCGGGGTGTTGGAAAGTTCGGCCACGACCTCGGACAGCGCCGGGTCCGACCGGGTGCCTTCGGGCCAGATGAGGGCGATGGTTTCGGCAAGGTCTCCAACGAAATCATAGCTGTAGCTGAAAAGCTGCGCATCGACGCGGGCTTCGGTGAGGCCCCGCAAGAGGCTGGGGGTGACCTGTCGCAGGGTCAGATCGCCGGTCAGCGCCGCCAGCATCAGGCCCCTTTCCGGATCCGGGTTCGCAGCGAAGGCCGCGGTCAGCAGGCGTTCCTTCCCCAGTCTTTGCGGCGTGAAGGCCAGCCGTTCGAGGAGCGTGGCGAAGGCGGCAAGGCTCATTCCGCTTCGTCCTCGTAGCCCACCAGATGCAGGGGACGCGCGGAACGCTGGTTCAACGCGCACCAGCGCATCAGGGCATCCTCACGGCCATGGGTGATCCAGACCTCGGCGGGGTTGACCTCGGCGATCGTGGCGGTCAGCTGCGGCCAGTCGACATGGTCGGAGATCACCAGGGGCAGCTCGACCCCGCGCTGCCGGGCACGGGCACGGACCTGCATCCAGCCCGAGGCGAAAGCGATCACCGGGTCGGGAAAGCGCTGCGCCCAGGTGGCGGCGAAGGCCGAGGGCGGGGCGATGACGACGGCCCCGGCAAAGTCGGCCTTGCGGCCCCTGGCCTCGGTCGCGGGACGAAGGTCGCCAAGGTCGATGCCTTCGGCGATGTGATAGTCGCAGAGCCGCTGCAGGGCACCGTGGATGTGGATCGGGGCATCCCAGCCCGCCGCCCTGATGGCGGCGATCACTCTTTGCGCCTTGCCCAGTGCGTAGGCGCCGACGAGGTGCGACCGGTCGGGGTTGGCCGCCACGCTTCCCAGAAGCCGGGCGATTTCGGCTTGCGGATCGGGGTGGCGGAAGACCGGCAGGGCGAAGGTCGCCTCGGTCACGAAGATGTCGCAGGCAACCGGCTCGAACGGGGCGCAGGTCGGGGTCGGAACGCGGGCATAGTCGCCCGAGACCACGACGCGTTGGCCGCGCCCTTCGACCGCGATCTGGGCCGAGCCGAGGACATGCCCGGCAGGATGAAACGACACCATGACATCGCCCAGTCTGGTGCGCCCCTGGGCCGTCTGGCGACCGCCGGCGAAATCCTCTCCGTAGCGGATTGCCATGATATCAAGGGTTTGCCGGGTCGCCATCACCGCGCCATGCCCGGCGCGGGCGTGATCGGAATGGCCATGCGTGACGAGCGCGCGCGGCACCGGACGCACCGGGTCGATGTGGAAATCGCCGTCCGGGCAGTAAAGCCCCTCGGGACGCGGAAGGAGGAGCGGAACTTGGCCGATCTTGACTGCTCCTGCCGGTCCAAAGGTGGACATGGTCCAAACCCTGAAGAATGCTGTTCAGCGGGTTGACATTTTCCCGCTACATAGGTCGCCGCCGCAGTGGCGTCCATGAAACGGTCCGTCAACTGACTAACATGACGATCAGTTTTTCAACTGCAAGACTGCGCGCCGTTTCCGATTGCGCCTTCGAGCGCGTTATTGTTCGGCAATAGACCGGCAAAAGGAAACATTCAAACTGTTGAATTTTAATGCATCCGGGCCTACGCTTTCCTTGCGTCAGCGTTGGCGCTTCATTTGCGTGGGAGAGTTCCAAAATGAACAGGGCATATGTGCTTGCTGCAAGTGCCGTATCAGTTTTCATCCTTGCGACTGCCATGCCGACGGCAACCATGGCATGCTATGAGGGATGCGACGAAGAGCCACCGCAACCTGAGGAACCTCAGAAGGGCAACAATGGCTGGGGCAACGGGCCGGACAGCACGAACGCCGGCAGCTTTTCCGGCAAGACTGCCGTCACCAAGGACAACAACGGGCTAAACCAGCCGCGACTTGGCCCGGTTCCGGCAGTGAATGAGAAATTCACCGGTCGCTGAGCGAGACGGCGGCAGCCCGCAAGGGCTGCCTGCCCCTGCCTGCTGTCCATACCGCGAGACGGGCGGACGCTAAAGACCGTTGATCGGCACCTTGAGATAGCGTTTTCCGTCCTGATCCGCCGGGGGCAATTCGCCGCCGCGCATGTTGATCTGCAGGGAGGGGATGATCAGTTTCGGCATTCCCAGGGTCGCATCGCGGGCGGTGCGCAGGGCGATGAACGCTTCGCGCGTCCTGCCCACGATGTGGATGTTGTGGGCCTTTTCCTCGCCCACCGTTGTCTCCCAGCGGATGTCGCGGCCGTTCGGCCCGTAGTCATGGCACATGAAGAGCCGCATCGCATCGGGCAGGGCCAGCACCCGCTGGATGCTGTCATATAGCTGTCCGGCGTCGCCGCCGGGAAAGTCGGCGCGGGCGGACCCGCCATCCGGCATGAAGAGCGTGTCGCCGACAAAGGCCGCGTTCCCCATCACATGGGTCATGCAGGCCGGCGTATGGCCCGGCGTGTGCAGCGCAAGGCAGGTCATGCCGCCGATCCGGTAGCTGTCGCCATCCTGGAACAGCCGGTCGAACTGCGATCCGTCGCGCTGGAACTCGGTCCCTTCGTTGAAGATCTTGCCGAAGGTGTCCTGCACCACGGTGATCCCCTGACCGATCCCGATCTTCCCGCCGAGATGGCGCTGGATATAGGGGGCGGCCGAGAGATGGTCGGCATGGACATGGGTCTCGATCAGCCATTCCAGCACGAGGCCTCTGGTACGGATGAAGGCGATGATCTCGTCGGCATGGTCATAGGTGATCCGCCCGGCGGCATAGTCGATGTCCATGACGGAATCGATCACCGCACAGGCGGCGCTGCCGGGGTCCGTCACGACATAGCTGATCGTGTTGGTGGCAGCGTCGAAGAAACCCGTCACCTCGGGCGTCACGGACAGATCGACGGGGACGGACATCGGTGCCTCCTCTGTTCGGGCCGGTCGGCAGGCCGGAAGGTGCCCTGCCCCGAAGCGCCCCTGCATCATGCCATCAACCGGAGGGCCTGCACAGACGAAAGGGCGACGGCGGGCGGCGTCAGGCCCGGATCCGCAAGCCTTCGGGATCGAACACCGGCTTGAGCGCCAGCGTGGCCGCGGTCTCTTCGCCCGCGATCACCAGCGCATAGCGGCCCGCCTGCAGCCAGTCGTCGCTGATGCCGCCCGCGTGGCGGACATAGCCGTAGCCGATGCTTTTCCCGACCGTATAGCCATAGCCGCCCGAGGTCAGGTACCCGACCGGAACCCCATCGCGCAGGATGGTTTCGCGACCGACCAGCACCGCATCGGCGGCGTCCACCGTGAAGCCGGTCAGCGCGCGGGTCAGGGGTTTGCCCTTGGCGGCCACCAGCGCATCGCGCCCGAGGAACGGCAGGCCGGACTTCAGCTTGACGGCCCAGCCGAGACCCGCCTCGAACGGGGTGTCGTTCGGGGTGATGTCGGACGACCAGGCGCGATAGCCCTTTTCCAGCCTGAGCGATTCCAGCGCGCGGTAGCCGACCGGGCGCAGGTCCGGATCGGCGGCCATCAACGCGTCGTAGACGGTGCCGAGATCGCCGATCGGCACATGGAGTTCCCAGCCAAGCTCGCCCACGTAGGTCACCCGCAGCGCGCGGACCTGCACCCCCGCGACGGGGATTTCGCGCGCCGCGCCGAAGGGCAGCGCCGCGTTCGACACATTATCCGGGGTGACCCGGCCAAGGATGTCCCGCGCCCGCGGCCCCATCAGCGACAGCGTGCCCCAGTCTTCGGTCACATCCGCAAGGCTGACGCCGGTGGCGGGAAGGTGGTCGGCGATCCAGGCGTGGTCGTGGGTGCGGAAGCCGGTTCCGGTGACGAGGTAGAAGCGATCCTCTGCCAGCCGCGCGACGGTCAGGTCGGCCTCGATCCCGCCGCGCGTGTTCAGAAGCTGGGTGTAGGTCAGGCGGCCCACCTCGCGGGCGACGCGGTTGGCGCAGATCGCCTCCAGCGCTTCGGCGGCCCTGGGGCCGGTGAGTTCGTATTTGGCGAAGGAGGACTGGTCGAAAAGCCCGGCATGGGCGCGGACATGGGCGTGTTCTGCGCCCACCGGGCCGAACCAGTTCTGGCGGCCCATCGAATAGATGTCCCTGGCCTCGGTGCCGGGGGGGGCGAACCAATTGGGCCTTTCCCAGCCGAGTTTCGACCCGAAGACTGCCCCCGCCTCCTTCAACCGGTCATAGAGGGGCGAGACGATGCGGGGGCGACCGGAAGTGTATTCCTCAT
>JBIJDO010000158.1:0-6399 GCA_044344105.1 Tabrizicola sp. | reverse complement strand
CTGAACCTGCGCCACCTTGCCAGCCTCCTCGGCACCGAACGGCCCTTCTACGGGCTGCAGGCGCAGGGCCTGTTCGGCGATGCCCCGCCGCATATGACCATCGAGGAAGCGGCTTCGTCGTGCCTGGCCGAAATCCGGCAGGTGCAGCCCAGCGGCCCCTATCTTCTGGGCGGTTTCTCGGGCGGGGGGCTGACGGCCTGGGACATCGGACGCCAGCTTCGGGCGGCAGGCGAGGAGGTTGCCCTGATGGTGCTTCTGGACACGCCGCTGCCCGTCCGGCCCGTCCTCACGAAACCCGACAAGGCGATGATCAAGCTGGCCGAGCTTCGGGCCGGCGGCCCGCAGTTCCTGGCCGACTGGGCCAGACGGCGCTGGGAATGGGAACGTTCGCGCCGCGCCAAGGCCGCCAACGAGCCCGACCCGACGGTGCCCTCGTTCCACAACGCCTCGATCGAGGCCGCCTTCCGCAATGCCATCGGGGTCTATGACCTGCAGGCTTGGGAGGACGGGAAGGTCGTGATGTACCGCCCGCCCCTGGATCGGCGCTGGAAGGTGACCGGGGGCAACTGGGTGTCCTCAGCGCGGGAGTATGTGTTCCACGACAACCTCTGGACGCCCTTCGCGCCCCGGCTTGAAATTGTCGAGGTGCCCGGCGACCACGATTCCATGGTGCTGGAACCGAATGTCCGCGTGCTCGCCGCGCGGATGAAGGCCGCGATCCAGGCGGCAGAGGCAGGCGCGTTCCGCCTGCCCGAACAACGCCTTGCTGCCGAGTGACCGGAGAACGCGCATGACCCTGACCGCCCTTCTGATCGGCAACGAAAGCCTGACGGTCGAATGCGGCAAACGCTGGCTGGAGCGGGGTCATGCCCTGACCGCCGTGGTCACGCGCGACGCCAGGGTCGCGTCCTGGGCCGTCGGGGCCGGGATCAAGGTCATCGCGCCGGGCGCGGGTCTGACCGAAAGGTCTGCGGGCCTGGCGGTCGACTGGATTCTTTCGGTCGCGAACCTGTCGCTGGTTCCCGCGCCGGTGCTGGCGCTTGCCCGCCAGGGCGGGGTCAATTTCCACGATGGCCTGCTGCCGGGCTATGCGGGGCTGAATGCTCCGGTCTGGGCACTTTTGAACGGCGAAGCGACCCATGGCGTCACCTGGCACCTGATGACGGGCGGCATCGACGAGGGCGAGGTGCTCGCCATCCGCAGCTTCGACATCGAAGCTGACGACACCGCCTTCACCCTGAACGCCCGCTGCTTCAGTGCCGCCCTTGACAGCTTCGGCGAGGTGATGACCGCGCTGGAGGCGGGCGGTCATCCGCGCCAGCCGCAGGCGCAGGGGGCGCGCAAGGTGTGGATGCGGGCGGACCGGCCCCCGGCGGCGGGTCGGCTGGATTTCACCCGGACGGCGACGACCCTCGCGCGCCACGTCCGGGCACTGGACCATGGCGGCTACCGCAACCCGCTTGCGGTGCCGAAGATCGCGGTCGAAGACCAGGTCTGGGCCGTGGGCCTGGCTGAAGTCGTTGCAGGTTCCGGCTCTCCCGGCACGGTGCTGTCACGGGACGCTGACAGCCTGACGGTGGCCTGCGCCGAGGGGGCGGTTCGCCTGTCGCGCCTGACCTGCCTCAAGGGCCTGCCCGTCGACACCGCCCGCGCCGGGGCGACGCTCGCCTCGGCCACCCCGGCCGAAGCGGCCGCTCTGGACGCCGCCCTCGCCCCGGCGGCCGAGGCCGAAGCCCGGCTGCGCAGCCTTGTCCTTCACGCCGATCCGGTCCTTTCAGGCACCGCAGACGCCCGGTCTTCCGATTGGCAGGCCATCGCGCTGACCGGCCCGGCAGCGACACATGCGCGCCTTGCCCTTGCCGCCGTCCGCGCGCTTGGGCGCAACGGGGGCGACATTGCCTATGCCACCGGGCAGGACCCCGCGCCGGGATATCTTCTGCCCTGGGTGCCCCTGCGCCTTTCCGCCTCCGGCACGGTCAGGGAGGCTGAGGCCCGCACCGCCAGTCTCCTGGACGCCGCCCGCAGCGCCTCGGGCATTGCGGCTGATCTTGCCCTGCGCGAGCCGGGGCTGACGGCGCTGACCCCCTCTGGCCTTGCCTTGAGCGACGGCGTGGTTCCCGTGCCCGGCACGGTGCTGACGCTCACCGTGGCCGGTGACACCGCGACCCTCTGGCATGACGCTGGCCGCCTGCCCACCGCCGAGGCTGCACGGATCGCCGCCCGCATGTCCCGGCTTCTGGCGGCGATGACCGAAGCGCCGCAGTCCGACCTTGCCACCTTGAGCCTTTTGTCCGGCGAGGAGATCCGCGTCTATGCCGGGGCGCTGTCGGCCACCGCCCGCGACTACGACCGGCACCTCACCCTGCCCGGCGCGATTCTGGCGCAGGCCACCCGCACGCCGGACGCCACCGCCGTCCTCGCAGGCCACACCCGCCTGACCTACGCAGAGCTTGTCGACCGCGCCGCCGGCATCGCCAACACCCTTCGCGGGATGGGCATCCGGCGCGGCAGCCTGGTCGGCCTCGCCTGCCGCAGGACGACCGACATGGTCGCGGGCGCGCTTGGCATCCAGCTTGCGGGCGCGGCCTATGTGCCGATGGACCCGGCCTACCCCGCCGACCGGCTGGAGCTTTACGCCGAGGATTCAGGGGTGACGGTGATCGTGACGGAAAGCGCCGTCGCTGACGCCTTGCCGCCGGGGCCCGCGCTGCTGATCCTCGACAACGATCCCCGCCTTGCATCGGCCACCTCCGCGCAGCCCGACGACGGCCCGACCGCCGACGACCCGGCCTATGTGATCTACACCTCCGGCTCGACCGGCAGGCCCAAGGGTGTGGTTGTCGGCCATCGCAATGTGATGAACTTCTTTGCCGGGATGGATGATGTGCTGGGTACTGATACCGGCACCTGGCTTGCCGTCACCTCGCTCTCGTTCGACATCTCGGTCCTTGAACTCTTCTGGACCCTCACGCGCGGGTTCACCGTTGTCCTGGCCGACGACAGCGCCCGAATCCGCCCCTCTGGCGGCCATGGCGTCAGCGCGCGGGGGATGGCGTTCTCGGTCTACTACTGGGGCAACGACGACCTGCCCGGCCCGTCGAAGTACGAACTTCTTCTTGAGGGCGCAAAGTTTGCCGACGCGAACGGCTTCTGCGCGGTCTGGACGCCCGAGCGCCATTTCCACGCTTTCGGCGGACCCTACCCCAACCCGGCGGTGACGGGTGCGGCGGCGGCGGCGGTCACGAGAAACATCGGCGTGCGTGCAGGCAGCATCGTGGCACCCCTGCACCACCCCGCAAGGATCGCCGAGGAATGGGCGGTGATCGACAACCTGACCAATGGCCGCGCCGGAATGGCCTTTGCCTCCGGCTGGCAGCCCGACGACTTTGTGCTGCGGCCGGAAAACACCCCGCCGGCCAACCGTCAGGCGCTTTTCGACGCGCTGGACCAAGTCCGCAGGCTCTGGCGCGGCGAGGCGGTGGAATTTCCGCGCAGGGATGGCACGCCTTTCGCGGTCCGGACGCAACCGCGCCCGGTGTCGACCGAGCTTGAGGCCTGGGTCACCACCGCCGGCAACCCGGAGACCTGGCGCGAGGCGGGCAAGGCGGGGGCGAATGTGCTGACCCATCTTCTGGGCCAGACCATCGCCGAAGTCGGCGACAAGGTGAAACTGTACCGCGCGGCCCTGCGCGAGGCGGGGCATGACCCGCAGCGCTTCAAGGTCACGCTGATGCTGCACACCTTCCTGGCCGCCGACCGCGACGCCGCGCGGGAGGTGGCGCGCGAGCCGATGAAGAGCTACCTCCGCTCGGCCGCCGGGCTGATCAAGCAATATGCCTGGGCCTTCCCGGCGTTCAAGAAACCGCAGGGCCTGTCGAACCCGATGGACATCGACCTTGGGTCGCTGGACCCGGACGAGATGGAAGCAATCCTCGATTTCGCCTTCCAGCGCTACTTCGAGGACTCGGGGCTCTTCGGCACCGTGGAAGACGCCGTGGCGCGCGTGGAAGAGCTCAAGGCCATCGACATCGACGAAGTGGCCTGCCTGATCGACTACGGCATCCCGACCCAGGTCGTGCTGGAGGGGCTGAAACCGGTGGCCGAGGTGCTGCGCCGTACCAATGCGGCGGGCGACGGGGATGACACCATGGCGGGACTGATCCAGCGCCACAATGTCACCCACCTGCAATGCACCCCGTCCATGGCGCGGATGCTGGCCGAGGACGACGGCGCCCGCGCGGCGCTGAAGCGGCTGAAGCGGATGCTGGTCGGCGGTGAGGCCCTGACGGGGCGTCTGGCGGGCGATCTGGCCGGGCTGATCGGTGCGCCCGTCCTCAACATGTACGGCCCGACGGAAACGACGATCTGGTCCTCGGTCGAGGCGACGACCGGTGCCGACGGTGTGGTCAACATCGGTCAACCCATTGCGAACACTGCGCTTTATGTGCTGGATGACACCCAGGCCCCGGTCGCCGATGGCCGCGAGGGCGAGCTTTGGATCGGTGGCGAGGGTGTGGCCCAGGGCTATTTCCAGCGCCCCGACCTCACCGCCGACCGGTTCCGCCCGGACCCGTTCGCCGGGCATGGCCGCATGTACCGGACCGGCGATCTGGTGCGGATGCGCCCGGACGGCAAGCTTGATTACCTTGGCCGGGCCGACTTTCAGGTCAAGATCCGCGGCCACCGGATCGAGCTGGGCGAGATCGAGACGGTGCTGGAAGCCGAAAGGGGCATCCGCCAGGCCGTGGTCATCGCGCGTGAGGACCAGCCGGGTGACATGCGCCTCGTCGCCTATGTGACCGCCGACAGGCCGGTCGATGAACCGGCCTTGAAGGCCGCGCTCGGCGCGCACCTGCCCGAGGTGATGATCCCCGCACATGTGGTGAAGCTGGACGCTTTCCCGCTGACCCCGAACGGCAAGGTGGACCGCAAGGCCCTGCCTGCGCCCTTCGCCGCACAAGCCCCCGTCGCGGCAGCAAGGCTGGTCGCGCTGGAAGGCGGGGTCGAGGAGGTGATCGCCGCCGTCTGGGCGCGTGTCCTTGGCGTGCCGCAGGTCGGGCGTTCGGACAACTTCTTCACGCTCGGCGGTCATTCCCTCCTGGCCGTGCAGGCGCACCGCGAGATGAAGGCGGCGCTGAAGTCCGACCGGATCGCCATCACCGACATCTTCCGCTTTCCCGTGGTCGCGGCCCTGGCCGAGCATCTGGGCAAAATCCTGCCCGCCTCCCAGGCCGCCTCTGCCGCAGCGCAGCCCACGGTCGCGACCGATGCGGCAGACAGCCGGATGGACGCGATGGCCCGCCGCCGCGCCATGCGCGAGGCGCGGGAGAAGGCTCTGGGGTGATGGATCAGCGCTGCCAGACCGTCACGGAAACGGCGCTGCGCGGGATGTTCCCGCCCGGAGTTGCCGTGGCCGTCGTGGCGCTGGCAGACCGGCGCGACGATCTCTGGCCCGAGGAACGCGCCGCCGTGGCAGCGGCCGTGCCCGCAAGGCAGGCGGAATTCCGGGCCGGACGCCGGGCTGCCCGCCGGGCCCTGGCCGACCTCGGCCAGCCCGCCATGGCGCTGCCGATGGGCCCGGACCGCGCCCCGGTCTGGCCGAAGGGTGTCTTCGGGTCGATCGCCCATGCCGCCGGCCTGGCTCTGGCCGTTGTCAGCCGGGACCGGCCGATCGGTGTCGACGTGGAAGAGGATCGGCCCATCGCCGCCGATCTCTGGTCGGTGATCTGCAGCGCCGACGAACTTGACCGGATGCCTGCCGCGGATCGCGGCCGGTGGGTGCGCCGGGCCTTCGCGGCGAAAGAGGCCGTGTTCAAGGCGCAGGCCCCGGACCGGCGGGCGATGTTCGGATATGACGCCGTCCGGGTGACCCTTGCCGAAGCACGGTTTGACGCCCACTTCCTGACGGACGCAGGGGCGTTCCGCGCAGGCCACCGGATGCAGGGGCGCCTTGCCGCGGTCGGGGGTGTGATTCTGGCGGGGGTGGTCGGGTGAACCGGATGCGTCGCAACGTGCTTTTCGGCGGGCTGGCCGCCGCCGTGGCCGGATCGGGCCTTGGCTGGTATCTGAGCCGTCCGCCCTCCCCTGCCCTCGTCCGTGCCCGGATGGCATCCGCCCTGCCCGCCCCGGAAGCTCCGATGTCGGTCTTTCACATCGGCCACAGCCTGGTCAACCGCGACATGCCCGCGATGCTGGCCCAGCTGGCCCCGGCAGGGCACGACTATCGCAGCCAGCTTGGCTGGGGGGCGACGCTCAAGGGTCATTGGGGCGACGCCGAGGTCGGCGGCTTCAAGGAAGAGAACGCGCACCCGAAGTTTCGCGCGGCAAGGGAGGCGGTTGCAAGCGGGGACTACGATGCCGTGGTCCTGACCGAGATGGTCGAGATTCGCGATGCGCTGC
>JBIJDO010000308.1:0-4040 GCA_044344105.1 Tabrizicola sp. | reverse complement strand
TCTGTGGGGGATACGGTTTGGGCCGGTTGGGAATGCCCCGCCGATGACGCTGGTTGGCGTGACGCGGCTGGCGATCCCGCTGTTGATGTTCGAGATCGAAGCGACTGCGATGGCGTGAGGGATCTTTGGACCGGGGTGGGCAGATTGCCGATCTTGCGCGGGGGTGGTGGGGTGGAACTCCACCGTACGGGATCAGCGCACCGGGCTTCTGTAGGTCATCCGGCGGATCGACCCGGATTTGGAGCGCATCAGGATCGTCTCCAGCGTCACCCAGCCCGGTTCGCGCCTGATGCCGGCAAGGAGCGAGCCGTTGGTCACGCCCGTTGCGGCGAAGATCACGTCGGACCGCACCAGATCGTCGCGGGTGTAGACGCGGTCGAAGTTGGTGATGCCGGCCTTGCGGGCGCGGGCGCGTTCGTCGTCGTTGCGGAACAGAAGCTTGCCGTAGAACTGGCCGCCCATGCATTTCAGCGCGGCGGCGGCCAGCACGCCTTCGGGGGCGCCGCCGGAACCCATGTACATGTCGATGCCGGTGAGCTCGGGCTCGGCGCAGTGCATGACACCCGCCACGTCGCCGTCGGTGATCAGGCGGATCGCCGCCCCGGTGGAGCGAATCTCCTGGATCAGATCCTCGTGGCGCGGGCGTTCCAGCACGCAGACGGTGATGTCTTCGGTCGAGACGCCCTTGGCGGCGGCAAGCGCCGAGACCCGTTCGGAGGGTGACATGGCAAGCGTGACGGTGCCGGGCTTCAGGCCGGGGCCGATGGCCAGCTTGTCCATGTAGACATCGGGGGCGTGCAGAAGCGTGCCGCGCGGGGCCATGGCGATCACGGTCAGCGCGTTCGGCATGTCCTTGGCGGTCAGGGTGGTGCCTTCGAGGGGGTCAAGCGCGATGTCGACCTCGGGTCCCTGGCCGGTGCCGACCTCTTCGCCGATGTAGAGCATCGGGGCCTCGTCCCGCTCGCCCTCGCCGATGACGACGACGCCCTTGATGTCCAGAAGGTTGAGCTGGTCGCGCATCGCATTGACGGCGGCCTGGTCGGCGGCCTTCTCATCCCCGCGTCCGATCAGCCGGGCCGAGGCGAGGGCGGCGGCTTCCGACACCCGGCCAAGGCCGAGGGACAGGAGACGGTCCTGAAACTTTGCTTGTTCTGACATCTGTCCCCCAGGGCGCACGCGTTTTTTTCCCGTGTAGCGGGGGGGGGACGGCGCGGCAAGGCTGGTGGCGCTAACGGTCGGTCAGACCTCTTCGATCCGGATCGCCACCGGATCGCCGACGAGGACCCCGGTCGCGGCGAAGCGGGCCAAGGCATGGGCGATGTCGTCGGGGGCGGCCTTGTGGGTGACGATCAGCACCGGGGCATTGGTGCCCTGGTGGCCGTACTGGCGCATCTGGTCGATGGAGACGCCGGCTTCGCCGAGGCAGGTGGCGATCTTTGCCAGCGCGCCGGGCTTGTCGACAAGCGTCATCCGCAGGTAGTAGGGCGCGGGGGTGGCGGACCGAGCGGGGGTCGCGTCGGCAAGGCGGCTGGCCGGGATGCCGAAGGTCGGCAGGCGCACCCCGCGCGCGATGTCGATCACGTCGGCCATCACGGCGCTGGCGGTCGGACCCTGGCCCGCGCCGGGACCGCGCAGGACGATCTGGCCGACCTGATCGCCTTCCAGCACCACCATGTTGGTGCCGCCCTGCAACTGCCCGAGCGGGCTGTCGGCGGGGACAAGGCAGGGCGTCATCCGCTGTTCAAGGCCGCGACCGGACATCTGGGCCACGCCCAGAAGCTTGATCCGGTAGCCCATGTCCTCGGCCAGGCGGATGTCGTCGATCGAGACATTGCCGATGCCTTCCAGCGCCACGTTGGCAAAGGACACACGGGTGCCGAAGGCGATGGCGGCGAGAAGCGAAAGCTTGTGGCCGGCATCGATGCCGCCGACGTCAAGCGTCGGGTCGGCCTCAAGGTAGCCAAGCTGGCGGGCTTCCTCGAAAACGGTGTCATAGGGCAGGCCCGCCGACTGCATCCGGGTCAGGATGTAGTTGCAGGTCCCGTTCATCACCCCCATGACCCGCTTGATCCGGTTGCCGGCCAGGCCTTCGGTCAAGGCCTTGATCACCGGGATGCCCCCGGCGACGGCGGCCTCGAAGCGGATGACGCGGCCCCGGGCCTCGGCCGTTTCGGCGAGCGACTGGCCGTGATGGGCCAAAAGCGCCTTGTTGGCGGTCACCACGTCCTTGCCGGCGGCCAGGGCGGCTTCGGTCGCTGCCTTCGCCGCGCCCTCATGTCCGCCCATCACCTCGACAAAGACGTCGACATCGTCCCGGCGGGCGAGGGCGACGGGGTCGGCCTCCCAGGCGTAGCCCGAGAGGTCGGCATCGCGGTTTCGCGTGCGGTCGCGGGCCGAGACGGCGGAAATGGTCACCGGACGGCCCGCGCGGGCGGCGATCAGGTCGCCTTCCGACTGAATGATCCTGACCACGCCGAGCCCGACGGTTCCAAGACCGGCAAGACCAAGACGCAAGGGGGCGGCGGACATCGGGAAACCTCGGGCAGACTGCGGCTCGTGTCTGTTAGCCGGAAGCGGGCAGGCGCGCAACGCCGTCAGGGTGCGGGCGAGGTGACGCTCAGGGCGGCGGCGCGGGCCTTCAGGCGGTCGGCGCGCGCCCGCAGGGCGGGGCCGGGGTCTGCGACGGAGGCGTCTGCCTGGGCCAGAAGGTCATCGATCGGCAGAAGCACCGGGACGGTTCCGCTGTCGGGTGTCAGCCGCGCGACCTCGGGGAAAGGTGCGCAGGCGGGGGCGGCAAGAAGAAGCAGGGCGGCGAGGCGCGGCAGGGTCATGACACTTGCACCCTAGCGCGGTACGCCCGCGCCGGATAGTCCCCTGCCGCCGCAGTCCGGGCTAGAGGCAGTTGGTGTTGCCGGTCAGGACCAGACGCCGCTTGCGCGGGCTGGTGACGATGAACTCGCCATAGGTGGCGGCCTCAAGCGTCGGGGCGATGTTCAAGACGCCGGTGTCGAACTGGGGCGCGATGTCGACCCAGGTTTCCACCACGAACACGCTTTCGCGGTCCACCAGCGTCGGAATCTTGTCTTCGGCCCGCCATTCCTGGATCTGGCTTTTGGTGAGCTTCGGGGCCGCCGTCTCGTTGGTGGATTCGGAGAACAGGAGGCAATATTCGTCCGCAGTCTCGTCGAACTCGAAGCTGGTGACGCGCATGGCCCGCTGGGGTGCGCCGGGGGTCAGGAAGTTCAGCACGTTTTCCATGTTGGCCACGAAGGCCGGATTGATCGGATCTTCCTGGCGCGACAGGAGGTCCGCGATCGAATAGGCCGCCTTCTGGCCGATGTTGATGTTGCGCCAGACGTCCCAGAAGACGAACAGGGCGACCATCGTCCAGATCAGGAACGGCAGGATGAGGAGCGTCTCGGCCAGGACGACGCCGTCTTCGTCGCGAAGGTAGGACCGGAACTTTTCTTTCAATCGCACCATGATGGGATCAACCTGGCTCGTTCACGAATGCCGATGTCACGACAAGGGCGTAGTTGCCGTCCGCCGGGTCAACCGGCATTCGGATGCTGATGGCGGTGGTCGGGAACATCGGTTCTTCCTTCCAGCAGACCCGCATCAGCATGATGTCGTTGTTCTCGCCATAGGCGAATTCGGCTCCGGGCGGGTCCTCGGTGCTGATCGGCTGGCTTTTGTCCACACAGCTGCGCGGCGGGGCCACCATCGCAAAGTTGGCCGTGTCGATGGGCTGCATCCAGATCCGCATGGCGTCCACGCATTGCTGGATCGACCCGACCATCATGCCGGTGCTGCAGATCTGGCGCTTGAGGTCAACATGCGACACGCCGTCCATGTTGCCGAGGCGGATCTGGCGCACCGTCAGGTCGACCGCGCGTTCGAACATGACGTTGCGCACCATGTAGAGGCTGGATTCGAACGACGCCGTGAAGATCAGGAAGACGATCGGGAACATGAAGACGAACTCGATCGTCGCGGTTCCCTGCTCGTCCCGGAGAAAGCGGCGGAACCGGGTCATTGCG
>JBIJDO010000157.1:0-6413 GCA_044344105.1 Tabrizicola sp. | reverse complement strand
GGGCGCGGATTTGCCGAAGTCCAGCAGCTCGACCTCGATCCCCATCGCCCGCGCCGCGTTGGCCCAGGAGAGGCCGAACTGCCCGACCGCCAGCACCAGTGCCTTGTCGCCCTTCGAGAACAGGTTGGCATTGGCCGCTTCCCAGGCGGCATGGCCGTTGCCGATGTAAAGCGCCACGTGCCCTGCCGTGCCGGCGAGCTTGCGCAGGTCGGGGAAAAGCCCGGCCACCAGGTCGATCAGCGGGCCTTCGTAGATGTTGGGCGAGCCGCGGTGCATGGCGCGCAGCACGCGGTCAGGGATGACGGAGGGACCGGGAATGGCCAGATAGGGTCGGCCGTTGGCAAGGGACATGCGATACCTCATCACTGCGGCGCAATGGCTAGGCCGGGACGCCGGTCGCGTCAATCCGCCCGGCTTGAGGCAGGGCGGCTTTCCCGCTAAACCCCGCTGACCCGGATCGAAAGGCCAAGGTTTCTTGTCCCTAGCGCGAACCCTTTCCTCACGTCAGGTTTTCGCCCGGTTCTGGCGCGGATACCTGCGGCCGCACCTGCCGCTGATGCTCATCGCCTTCGGCGTGATGATGGTGGAAGGCTCCACCCTGGGGCTTTTGTCCTACATGCTGGAGCCCTTGTTCGACGAGGTCTTCGCCCCCGGCGGATCGGGCGCGCTGATCTGGGTCGGCGGCGCGATCCTGGCGCTGTTCCTGGTTCGGGCGGTCACGTCGATCGTCGGGCGCTGGCTTCTGGCGCGGGTCAACCAGGCCTCGACCGGCGCGATGCAGGCCGATCTCGTGCGCCATCTGCTGACGCTGGACGCGGGCTTCTTCCAGGACCAGTCGCCGGGCAAGCTGATCGAGCGGGTGCAGGGCGACACGCTGGCCGCGCAGGGGGCGGCGACGATGCTGATCGGCGGCATCGGGCGGGACCTGGTGTCGCTGATCGGGCTTTTCGCCGTGGCGATCCTGATCGATCCGGTCTGGACGGCGGCAGCGCTGGTCGGGGCGCCGTTGCTGTTGCTGCCCGCGATGGTGCTGCGGCGCTATCTGCACAGGAAGGCGATGCTGACGCGGGAGCAGGCGGGTCTGCGGGCGACCCGGCTGGACGAAATCTTCCATGGCATCCAGGCGGTCAAGCTGAACCGGATGGAGGACTATCAGGCCAACCGGTTCCGGCGCATCGTCGACACGCTGGTCCGGGCCGAGGTGAAGACGGCGCTGGGACGGGCGACGATGCCGGCGCTGGTCGATGTGATCACCGGCCTTGGCTTCTTTGCCGTCCTGATGCTGGGGGGGCGCGAGGTTGCCAGCGGCGCGCGCACCACGGGCGAATTCATGGCCTTCTTCACCGCGATGGCGTTGACCTTCCAGCCGATCCGGCGGCTCAGCGACCTTGCCGGGCTGTGGCAGGTCGCCGAGGCCAGCCTTCAGCGGATCTTCTGGCTTTTCGACCGGAAGCCCCAAGGAACGCGGCCAGCGACAAGCCAAACTTTTCCGTCACCGGGGGCACCGGAAATCCGGTTTGAGGCGGTGCGCTTTGCCTATCCCGACCGGCCCGTGCTGGACGGGCTGACCTTCACCGCCGAAGCGGGCAAGGTCACGGCGCTGGTGGGCAGTTCCGGGGCCGGCAAGTCGACGGTGTTCCAGCTGATCGCCGCCCTGGTCGAGCCGCAGGCGGGTCGCATCCTGATCGGCGGGGTCGATGTCGCGCAGATGAGCCTGGCCGATCAGCGGGGGCTGCTGGCCTCGGTGTCGCAGGATGCCGCACTCTTCGACGAGACGCTGGAGGAGAACCTGCTTCTGGGCCGGACCGGGGTCGATCCCGCGCGGCTGGCGGCAGCGCTGGCGGACGCCGGGGTAACCGATTTCGTCACCGGGCTGCCGCAGGGTCTGGCCACCCCGGCAGGCCCGCGCGGATCGGCCCTGTCGGGCGGGCAGCGCCAGCGGATCGCGATTGCCCGGGCGCTTCTGGCGGATGCGCCGGTGCTCCTCCTCGACGAGGCGACCTCGGCCCTGGACACCCGGACCGAGGCAGCGGTGTCGGCGGCCCTGGCCCGCGCGCAGGCTGGGCGGACGACGCTGGTCATCGCGCACCGGCTGTCGACGGTGAAGGGCGCGGACAAGATCCTCGTCCTGGACCGGGGCCGGGTGGTCGAAGAGGGCACGCATGCAGCACTTCTGGCCAAGGGCGGGGCCTATGCCCAGCTGCACCAGGCACAGTTGCGTGACTGAGGCTTTCGCCCGGCGGATCCCGTGCCTAGAGTGACCGGCATGAGCATCGGCGAAACCGCGACCGACCGCACTGTCTGGACCCTGTCCGGGAAGGATGCACTTGGCTTCCTGCAAGGGCTTGTGACGAATGACCTGCGCCCGCTGGAACAGGGGCCCGGCATCGTCTGGGCGGCGCTGCTGACGCCGCAGGGCAAGTATCTGGCCGATTTCTTCGTGGTCCGGACTTCGGACGGGCGCCTGCTGATCGACATTGCCACGGCGCTGGCGGCGGACACCCTGCGGCGGCTGACGCTGTACCGGCTGCGGGCGGATGTACAGATCGCGCCGTCGGGTCTTCATGTCCTGCGTGGCACGGGCGCTCTGCCGGACGGTGCCCTGCCCGATCCGCGGCATCCGGGCCTTGGCTGGCGGGCCTGGCCAGAGACAGCCGGGCACGCGCCAAGCACCGACTGGGACCGGATCAGGGTCGAGCATCTGATCCCCGAAAGCGGGATCGAGCTGATCCCCGACGACAGCTACATCCTGGAGCACGGGTTCGAGCGGCTTCACGGCGTCGATTTCCGCAAGGGCTGCTATGTCGGGCAGGAAGTGACGGCGCGGATGAAGCACAAGACCGCGTTGCGCAAGGGCCTGGTCCGGGTGGCGGTGGACGGCAGCGCCCCGGTCGGGACCGCGATCACCGGCCCGGAGGGTCGCCCCGTCGGCGCACTTTTCACCCAAAGCGGCGGATTCGGGATCGCCTATCTGCGCACGGACCGGACAGATGGCATTTTGACGGCAGGACAGGCGCGACTTCGGGTCGTCTGACCCTGGCACAGTCCGGTCGGGCAAGAAAATCCTTACCAAATCTTGAAATACTGCCCGCCGCCTCTAAATATCGTGATTGGTTGGGGTCGCGACCGACTAGATGCTGATCTGGATCGAACGAGCTATGCGTTTTCTGCATGGCAGTCATTCCAAAACGGGGCAGCCCGAATCGTGACCAAACCGTTACAAGCCACGAACGCCGCGAAAGACAAGAGCAAGAACAAAGGAAAGTCCGATGCGTGACACCATCGACAGTACCGCCTTCAACTTCGAGCAGGGCCAGCGCGCGCGCAAGCTTTTCGCCGCCGTGGTTCTTGCAGCCCTGGACGACGCCATTGCCGACGACAAGAAGTATGGCAACGGCCCGGATCAGATTGCCCGCTGGGCGCGGTCGCGCGATGGCCGCGAAGTGCTGTCCTGCGCCGGGATCGACCCGAACGAGCGGGTGGTCAAGGGCCTGATGGACTTTGTCGGCAAGGGCGTCCGCACCTCAGTCGCGCTGAGCCGCGAAGAATCCGAGCGCCGCCACGCGCTGGAGCTGGAGCAGGCCGAAGCCGCCTGAAGCGTTTCGGCTTCGTCATCCCCGAACCGCGCGCCCCACCGGGGCGCGTTTTCGTTTCCGGGATCGGGCGTTGCGTCAGTCCAGATCCCGCGCGATCAGGGCGCGGTTGATCTCGGCCCGGACCAGCTTGCGGACATTGCGGGTGATCCGTTCGCCAAGCTGGCCTTGCAGTTCGTCACGGATGATGTGCCGGACGATCTCTTGCAGGGCGGTTTCGTCCAGCACGTCGATCAGCGCACCGTCCGCATCGACCAGCCCCGACCCCGCCTCGACATCGAGGAGCGGCGGCTCATCCAGGCTGTCCGGACCGGTGATCGGGTCGGCCTGCGACGCCATGGCGTTGGCAAAGGCCAGATCATCGGGTTCGGGATCGGCAAGGATCACGTCGCCAGGGCCTTCGGCAGGTCCGTCGTCCGCGACGCCTTGCAGGACATCTTCTGCCACCGGTTCGAATTCGGCCGACGGCACAGGTTCGGCCTCGGGGACGGCCGCTGGTTCGGCTGGTCCGGGTGAAGCGGCCTGCACCTGCCCCTCGTCCGCAAGCCGCGCTGCCAGGACTTCGGCCCGCCGCCGGAGTGGCACGAAGGGAATGGGGTCCGCCGCCGACCAGTCCGTCTCGACCGGCTCCGGGCTTTCAAGAACCACAGGGGCGTCCGGCGTTTTGCCGGCCGTGCCGGGCAGGACCTCTGCCACATCCGCACCAAGCGCCGCCTCGGCCAGCGAGGGGGCTGCATCGGTCCAGATGTCGTCTTCCCAGTCGGCCTCGACCAGAACCGGATCGCCCTCGGCCCAGACCGAGGTCGGCGGCGCGGTTCCGATCTCGGCACGGTTCGCGGCGGCTTCGTCTTCGGGTTCGACCACCGGTGTGGCCAGCAGAAGCGGCGACAGCGGCCCGGTCTCGGCCAGAACGCGCAGGGCCGGGGTCAGGACCAGCCGTTCGGAGTTCAGATCCCGGCTGAGGCTGCGCGGCCTCTGTTCGTTCGACACCAGCCGACGAACAGACGACACGACGTCGTCGATTTCCTCCGAGCTTAACGGCCCGACCATTCTGACGTCCCGCAAGGGCAGCGCTTCATCCGGTCTCAAGTTAACGCTCCAAACCCTCGCAAAGCAACAGAATTCGCCGACTGGGCGACGACCGGAACGCTCAGTTCCCGATCTTCTCCAGAATCCTGTCAAGTTTCTTGCCCTGCACCGAGTGCGACGGCGCTTTTTCGACCGCGCCGAAATAGGCTTCCGGGTCGTAGGTCGGAATGCCAAGCTGCAGGTGGTCCACGGTCAGAAGCCCCATGGTCGACAGGACCTGATAGACCGCGACATAGCGCTGCGCCTCGGCCTGAAGCCGGGAATTGCGCGCATCCAGAAGCTCCTGCTCGGCGTCCAGAACATCAAGCGTGGTGCGCGTCCCGGCTGCGGCTTCCTCGCGGACGCCGTCGAACGCGGCCTGTGCGGCGCGGATCTGGCGGTCGGAGGCCTCGATCGAGGCGGCGGCGACGGCAAGGTTCGCCCAGGCCACGCCGACGTTCTGCAGGATGCCGACGGCGGTCTGCTGAAGCCCCGCCCGTGCGGCATCCTTGCCCGCCAGCGCCTGCCGCTGCAGGGCCGACAGCCGCCCGCCGGCGTAAAGCGTCTGGTTCAGGGTCAGGCCAAGGCTCTGGGACTCCAGGCCCTGATCATCGGTGCGCAGCGTCACCCCGGCCCCAAGCGTCGGCATCCGCCCGGCCTCGGCCAGCTTCACCTGCAGATCGGCGACAGTCACCTGGTTCTGGGCCTGCCGGATCAAGGGATGCGTGGCGCGGGCGACCGCCTGTGCCTCTTCCATCGTCCGGGGCAAGGCCGGTGCCTTCGGCAGCGCGGACAGTTGTCCGGGATAGGCCCCGGTCGCGGCCTTGTAGGCTTCGCGGGCGATCATCAGCTGGCCCTCGGCGGCCGCGAGGGCAGCGCGGGAGGCGGCAAGACGCGCTTCGGCGATCGAGACATCGGTGCGGGTGATCTCGCCGACATCGAAGCGGTCCTGCGCGGCCCGCAGTTCCTGGGTGATCAGGCGGAAGTTGCTTTGCCGCAGCGCCACGACCTCTTGTGCGAGACGCACATCGACATAGGACTGGACCGCGAAGAGAAGCACCTGCTGCTCGACCTCGACCAGCGCCTGCCGGGTGGCGAGCACGCTTTCGCGGGCGATCTCGATCCCGAGGCGCGAGCGCCCGAAATCGAGGAGCGTCATTTGCGCGCTGAGCGCCAGCGACGCGCTGAGACCTTCATTCACCGACCGGCCAAGAGGGGTGATGACATCCGCCTTCTGCCAGCCGGCTTCGGCGGTAAAGGCCACCACCGGGCGCAGCGCGGACACGGCGACGGCCACGTCCTCATCCGCGGCGCGCAGGACGGCGCGGTTCTGGTCGAGAAGATTGGAATTCCGGTAGGCGGCGATCATCGCGTCGGCCAGCGTCTCGGCCCTTGCGACCGGGGCTGCCAGAAAGCCCGCAAGGACCACGACCACCGAAAGAAGCCACGTCCGCGTCATGTCTTGCCTCGTCCTTGCCCGCGCCTCGCGGCGGGCGTTTCGTTCTTGGTCCGGACGGGTTGCAGTCTGCACCCGGACCGGACAGGGCCGATCAGGGCCTCAAAGCCGGAAGCCTTGCGGTTTGCGAAAGCCGCGCAGGACCGGGGCGGAGGCGTTGAACACGGCGCGCCAGGTCACCTTGCCGCCCGCCTTGTAGCCGACCGAGGCCGTGCCGACCGCGCCATCGACGAAAACCGCACCGATGCGCCCGCCGTCCTTGAGCTGCCCGAGCACCCTGTCCGGCACCACTTCGA
>JBIJDO010000156.1:0-6416 GCA_044344105.1 Tabrizicola sp. | reverse complement strand
GGGCGCAGGAAGCGGTGGCCGCACGGGCGGATGTGCGGGTCTTTCTTTACGAGACGTGGCACCGCCTGGACGACAAGGAAGGCTGGCTCGACCGGATCGACCGCGATCTGGACCGCTATTGGCTGTCGCGGCTGGTGGGGCCGGGGCTGGCCGAGCTTCCGGCCGATGCGCGCCTGCATCTGATCCCGGCGGGACAGGCCCTGGCGGCGCTGGTGCGGCAGGTCGAAACCCGCGGCGGTGTGGGTGGTGTCAAGGACCGCACCGGGCTTTTTTCAAGCTCCGACGACGGAACGGTGGACCCGATCCATCTGAACGACCTTGGCAACTACTTCGTTGCGCTGGTGCATTTTGCAGCACTTTACCAGCGCTCGCCCGTCGGTCTGCCCTTTGCGCTGGCACGGGGCGACGGGACGCCGGCAGTTGCCCCGGACGCCGAGATGGCCGGGCTCATGCAGGAGACGGCGTTCGAGGTGGTCAGAAGCCTGGGTCTGTCCGGCTTTTCCGCGTGACAGCTGCCAGCCTTCCACCCCCGGTTGCAATCTGCGTGACGCAACTGCGGCATTCGGGGATCATCGGCAAAAAATCTTCAGTTTGCTCTTTTCGTTGCCATCTTGGGGAAATAGGCTTTCACCACATGCGCGCGACCCGCAGCGCCTTTGGATATGGGGAAATTACATGGCACTGGTTCGTCGTTTGATCGCGGCCCTGGCATTGATGCCTTTGATTGGATTTGCCGCCTCGGCACAGGAATACAAGCTTCGGGCCGGCGATGTCGTCCAGATCGAAGTGCTTGAAGACGCAACGCTGAACCGGTCCGCCATCGTCCTTCCCGACGGGCGCATCTCGCTGCCGCTGGCCGGGTCGGTTCGGGTTGCCGGACGCACCATCGGCCAGGTGCAAAGCGAATTGTCCGCCCGCCTCGCCTCGGGCTTTGCCACTCCGCCCACGGTCTTTGTCAGCGTCGATTCCCTGGCAGAGCGGGTGCCTGCGACGGCCCGCACGATCGACATCTTCGTCCTCGGGGCGGCGAACGCTCCGGGCAAGGTCGAAGTGGCGCCGGGAACCACGCTGCTTCAGGCCATCGCGCAGGCGGGCGGGCTGTCCCCGTTTGCCGCCAAGAAACGCATCCAGCTGCGCCGGGTCGACAAGTCGGGCAACGAGAATGTCTACAAGCTGAACTTCGACGCCATCGAAAACGGCGCGGCCTCGGGCGGGACCACCCGCCTGGTGGACGGCGACGTCATCGTCATCCCGCAGCGCAAGTTGTTCGAGTAACCGGGACCATGTACCGTTCCGGGCTGACCGCTGGAGGCTTGATCTCCATTGCTGCAGGCATTCTGCCCCTGGGCGCATTCGCCCAGGACGGTGGGGTGCAACTGCGCTTCGGGATCGAGAACCGGATCGAGGTCGTTCGGAATGCGGACCTGGGCGTGCCCGCCGAAGGCACCAGCGTCGCGAATGTGACGGCGCTGTCTTTCGGCCTGCTGACGGAAACCGGGATCGACCGGTTCGAACTTGCTGCCACCGGCGCGCTGATCGTCGAGAACCCGGCGGACGGCTCCGGCACCGAGGCAGACTTCGGACGGTCCGAGCTGACCTTCGGCTACACCCGTGAAATCCCGGCCGCAATCTTCGAGATTGCCGGCACATTCCGTACGGACGATGTCGGGGCCTTCGACACGGGAATCGGCGAAGACGATGATGTGGGCACCGAAACCCGCTACGGTCTGACCGCCCGGCTTGAGGTCGGACGGACCGCGCCGCTTGGCTTTGCCATCGGGGCCGGCTTCAACGTGACCGAATACAACGACACGACCGATCCCGATCTTTTCGACAGCCGGGAGGGCCGTGCGGATGCGGCAGCCATCCTGCGCTTCTCCGAAGTTCTGACCGGTCGGCTGGGCCTGCGCTATGTGCGGCTTGAGGAAGACGACGCCGCGACGACGGTGACCGAGACCATCGGAGCGACGGCAGGGCTGCAATATGCCGTGACCGAACGCCTGGATCTCGGCATCGACCTCGGCCTGACCCGCATCGACACCGAGGAATCGGGCGTCCTCGACCGGACCGAAGGACCGGAAGCACGGGTCCGGCTGGATTACGAAATGCACGTCGGAACCGCCTCGGCCGAGTTGCGCATCGCCACCAGCGACGACGACGAAGGCGCACGGGTGACGTTCGAGATCGGGCGCGTGCTGGAAACGCCCCTGACGACGGTGTCTGCCCGTCTTGGCGTGACGAATGCCGACGCGTCCGGCACTGACCTGATCGGTGCGGTGGACCTGACCCGCAACCTGCCGGACGGCAGCATCGGTCTGGGGCTGTCCCGGTCGGTCAGCTATGACGGCGATGTCGACGAAACCACGACCAGCACCTCGGTTTCGATCAACTGGACCAAGCTGGTCAACGACCGCGGGCAGGTGGCGTTTGAGGTCGCCTACGGGCTGGAAGACGCGCCGTCGGAACGTATCGAGCAAACCGACTTCTCTGCCAGCTACAGCCATCGCCTGACCGAGGCCTGGAATCTGAGCGGCGGCGTCGGATATACCATCCGCAACGATCTGGACGGTCGCGCGGAATCGCCCAGCCTCTTCGTGTCGCTCAGCCGGGACTTCGAGTTCCGTCCCTGACCCGTCCGGAACGCCGTGCCAATGCCACCTGCGGTGACACCGGCCGCGGCCCTTTGCGCCGTCAGACCGGCGGCGATCCGTCCCACTGACGCGGAAGCGTTTTCCTGCCGACCAGTTGCCGCAGCGCATGCCCCGTCAGGGAACGCAGGAAATGCGGCGGCTCGGTCCGCTGGCCCCGGCTGATCAGCCGCCGAAGGCGGTGGACGGCACTGCCTGCAAGATGTGCCGCCGTCGCCAGCACGGCATATCCCGTCCCCCCCGCCTTGCGGAAATAGCGCCAGCGGCTGTCGAACCAGTAGCCGGGCACGCGGGTCCAGGTCTTCATCCCGGTCGAGACCGACCCGATATGCTCCACCCGGCTTTCGCGGACGAAATGGGTGGCCCAGCCTGCGGCGGCGGCCCGACGGCACAGGTCGGTCTCCTCGAAGTAGAGGAAGAAGTTCTCATCGAAGAGGCCGACCGTCTGCACCACCGCGTCCCGCATCATCATGCTGGCCCCCGCAAGCCAGGCGACCGGACCGCTGGCTTCGGGCACCCCGATGGGCACCTTGCGGTGCGCCAGAAGGCGGGAGATCGGGCCCGTCCTCGCTGCGCCCTCGAACTCCGACGCGATCGAGGGGAACCGGAAACAGGTCACATGCGGCCCGCCGTCCGGTCCGTGGATGTAGCTCCCGGCGATCCCCACCTTCGGATGTGCCAGAAGATGGTCGCAGAGTTGCCGGATCGCATCCGGTGCGGGGAAGGCATCGGAATTCTGGATGTAGACGAAGTCGGGCCGCCTGCCGTCGGGCAATCCGCGCCGGATGCCGACATTGTTCCCGGCCCCGAAGCCGCCATTGCGCCCCGACTGCACGATGCTGATCCGGGCATGCCCTGCCAGCGCCGCCTGCATCACCTCGAACGACCCGTCCCCGGAATCGTTGTCGACCACGGTGATGGCGCCCGCAATTCCTTCCATCGCGGCCTCGGCGGCAAGGGCCGCGCGGATCGTCATGTCCGCCGTGCGCCAGTTCAGAAGGACGGTCAGCACCGTCGGCTTGGCCACAGGCGGGCCGGATTGCGGGTCAGTCGGCACGGGTCCCTCCGGAAAGGCCTGGTGCCTTGATGCCACGGATCGCGACGGCATGGCGGGCAAGCGACGGCAGGATCAGGATACAGTCCAGATAGCGCCGCGCCAGCCGTCGCGGATTGCCCAGCATGCGCCACAGCCATTCCGCTGCCAGCCGCCGCACCCAGGCCGGCGCTCGGGTCTGCTGGCCCGCGATGAAATCCAGCCCGGCCCCGATGGAGACGAAGCCGAGGCCCGGGTGACGGGCAAATCCTCGCGCCGCCAGACGCTCCTGTTTCGGGGCACCAAGCGCAAGAAAGCAGATCCGCGCGCCGGAGGCGGCAAGGGCATCCAGCATGCGGTCGGCGTCGGACCCTTCGGGATCGAACCCGAACGGCGGGGCGATCCGGGCCGCCATCTGCAATCCGGGGTGCGCGGCCACCAGCCGCTCACCCGCCAGCGTCAGGACCGGAGCCGTCGAGCCAAGGAAGGCAACCGGCGCGCCCCTGGCCGCGGCAAGCGCCGCCATCGGCGCGATCAATTCCGACCCCGGCACCAGACGCACCTTGGGCCGCCCCGCCAGCCGCGACAGCCAGACGATCGGATTGCCATCCGCCACCACATGGCTGTGCGCGGCATAGGCCCGGAAAAACCCCGGATCGCGGCGCATCTTGACCGCGTGATCCAGGTTCAGCGTCGCGATGGCAAAGCCGCGCCCGCTGTCCAGACACTGACCGATGTCGGCCAGAAGCGTCTCCTGATCGGGAATATTGACCAGGGTCAGCGGGTTCGCCGGATCATGCGGTGGCAGATCCGTTTGGGGGGGCTGTGTCCCGGTCATGTCGCCTTCGGATGCCAGTGTTCCATTCACCGGACCCTCCCTGCCCGCAAAGCGCGGATTTGTCCATGTCCCTGCAGGACATCCATGACCTGCAGCCACGCGCAGACCGACCCAAACCGTTGATCCCAATGACCAAAGGCCAGGTTGTTTCCTTACCGGCACAAGTTCTTCCACAGGCTGCGCGCCCGCCTTTCGCTTGATCCCGCGCCGGTTATCGTCCAGCCTGCCGACGCGGAATGGGATCGGGACCAACGGCAGGATGGCGAGCTTCGACCTCAGCGTGATCATTCCCGCGCATGACGAGGAAGCCTGGATCGACCGCTGCCTGACCGCACTTCTGGCGCAGGATGCCGCGACCGCACGGGTCGAGATCATCGTCGTGGCCAATGCCTGCCGCGACCGGACGGTGCCCCTTGCGCAACGCCATGTTCCCAACGCCGAAGCGCGCGGCTGGGCGATGGTGGTCCTCGACCTCGCCCAGGGCGGCAAGCTTCTGGCTCTGAATGCCGGGGACAAGGCGGCGCGGGGCCGGTCGCGCCTTTACCTCGATGCCGACATTGCCTGCGATCCCGGACTTGTCGCGCAAATCTGCGACGCCCTGTCCGGCGACGCGCCGCGCTACGCGACCGGGACACTGGCCATCGCGCCCGCGAGGTCATGGATCACCCGCGCCTATGCCTCGGTCTGGCGAAGACTGCCGTTCGTCCAGGGCGGCGCGGTCGGTGCCGGGCTCTTTGCCGTCAACCCCGCCGGGCGCGCCCGCTGGGGCGATTTTCCGGCCATCATCTCGGACGACACCTTTGTCCGCCTGCAGTTTGCCCCGGAAGAGCGCATCGAGGTGCCCGCCCGCTATCACTGGCCGATGGTCGAGGGGTTCCGGAACCTGGTCCGTGTCCGCCGCAGGCAGGATGCCGGTGTCGCCGAACTGCGACGGCTTTACCCTGCGCTTTTCCGGAACGAGGCGAAGCAACCCCTGACCATGGCCCGCCTTGTGGCCATCGCGGCCCGCGTGCCCTTTGGTTTTCTGGCCTATCTTGCCGTGCATGTCGCCGTCCGGCTGCGTCCGGCGACCGGCGCATGGACTCGCGGTCGGTAGCCATGTCAGGAACCATGTCGGGCCGCGGGCAACAGGAGGACTGCGAATCGTGACGGCGCCGGACGGTGAAACGGGACCCATCGCCTATCTGACCGGGGACTACCCGAAGATTTCGCACACCTTCATCCTGCGGGAAGTCGAAGGTCTGCGCGCCGCCGGACTGACGGTCCTGACCTGCTCGATCCGCAAACCTCCCGCTGCCGAGTTTCCGGGGGACGAGGAACGCCAGGCCCTCACCGACACCTTTTACGTCAAGGCCGCCGCCACCAATCCGGTGCGACTGGTCGCAGCGCATGCCCGGCTGGTGTCCCGCACCCCCGGAGGCTGGTTCCGGTCGCTGCGGCTTGCCATGCGCACCCGCGCACCGGGGCTGAAAGCCTGGATCTGGCAGCTTTTCTACTTTGCCGAGGCGGGGGTCCTTGCCGAACATCTACGGCAGCAGGGTGTGAGGCACCTGCACAACCATTTCGGCAATTCCAGCTGTTCGGTGGCGATGCTGGCGTCCGACCTGTCCGGCATCCCGTTCAGCTTCACCGAGCACGGCCCGGCGATCTTCTTCGAGGTCAAGGACTGGGCGCTGGATGAAAAGATCGCCCGCGCCCGCTTTGTCGTGGCGATCAGCCATTTCTGCCGGTCGCAGCTGATGCTGTTCTCCCGGCCCGCGGACTGGGGCAAGATCGCCATCGTGCATTGCGGTGTCGATGTCGCGCGCTACGGGGGTGGAGCCAAACGGGATTCGGCCAAGCGCATCGCCTTTGTCGGCCGTCTCGACCCGGTGAAGGGGGCGCTCCTGCTGATCGA
>JBIJDO010000251.1:0-4884 GCA_044344105.1 Tabrizicola sp. | reverse complement strand
GCGGGATCACGCTGTCCTACGACGGCGAAAAGCGGAATGCCGCCACAACCGGGGTGAACCAGGACGTGGTGGCCCTTGCACAGCGCTTCGGGATGCTGATGGCCGAGTACAACCAGGCCATCGGCGACGGCAAGATCTCGATAAACGAGGCCAAGCGCCTGCTGCGCGAAACGCTGGCGATCCAGCAGGTCCTTCTGGAGATGAAGCTGAACCTCGAAGAGGAGGCGGGGTGAACGCCCCGCCGTGGAGGTTTCAGACAAACGCATGAGAAGTCCAAAAATTTTCTAGAAAATTTTTGGACTCATCTGGGGCTGTGGTGTTCGCACCGAAGTCTCGGTGGGCTTCAGGCCGGGCGGCGCTTCTGCCCTTCCGGGCGGCGCGGGGCAAAGCTGCCGCCCTGCGGCTTTCCACCCTGACGCGGCTTCTGACCTGCGCGCGGTCCCGGCGCGGGAGGCTTCGACCCCGGCTTCTGTCCGCCCTGCCGTTGCGGCCGCTGCCCCCGGTTCTGACCGGCCTTCGGAGCTGCAGCGACCACGTCCGCCGCCCAGGGGGCACCCCCCACCACCGGCAGCGGCACCTTCAAGAGCTTTTCGATCGCCTGCAACTCGCCCATCTCGGCGGGCGCGCAGAAGCTGATCGACGACCCGTCCGCCCCGGCCCGTGCGGTGCGGCCGATGCGGTGGACATAGTTTTCCGGCACGTTCGGCATGTCGAAGTTGTAGACGTGACGCACGGTCGGAATGTCGATCCCGCGCGCGGCCACATCGGTCGCGACCAGCACGTCCAGCGCGCCCGCGCGGAACTCGCTCAGCGTCCGGTCACGCTGGTTCTGGCTCTTGTTGCCGTGGATCGAGCCGACCTTGAAACCCCAGGCCGCCAGAAGCTTCATCAGCTTTTCCGACCCGTGCTTGGTGCGCCCGAACACCAGCGCCTGCTCACCGGGATGCTTCTTCAGATAGTCCTCCAGAAGCTTCGCCTTGTCGCCGTTCGGGATGTAGTGGACGCCCTGGCTTATCCGCTCCACCGGTTTGCCGGGCGGGGCGACCTGCACCTTGATGGGATCGCGCAGGTAGGTGTCGGCAATCTCCGAGATGTCCTTCGGCATGGTCGCGCTGAAGAGAAGGGTCTGCCGCTTCAGCGGGATGTGCTTGGCGATCTTCCGCAAGCTGTGGATGAAACCCATGTCCAGCATGTGGTCGGCCTCGTCGAGCACGAGATAAGCGCATTTCTCCAACGACACGTCGCCGCGCTCCAGAAGGTCGATCAGACGGCCCGGCGTCGCCACCAGAACATCCGTGCCTTTGGACAGCGCCTGCGCCTGCTTGAAGAGCGACGCGCCGCCGACGACCATCGTCACCTTCACGGCGGTGCCCTTGGTGAAAACCTCGAAATTGTCCTTGATCTGGCCGATCAGCTCCCGCGTCGGGGCCAGGATCAGCGCACGGACGTGTTTCGGCCCCGGCGGGTGGCCAAGATCCAGAAGCCGGTGCAAGAGCGGCAGACCGAAGGCGGCGGTCTTGCCGGTGCCGGTCTGCGCCAGGCCCATCAGGTCGCGGCCTTGCATGATATGGGGAATGGCCTGCGCCTGGATCGGCGTGGGCGTCTTGAGCGTGGTCTTTTCCAGCGCTTTCAGGATTTTCGGCGACAGGCCGAGGTCTGCAAAAGTGGTCATGGGTGTTCCATAGTCGAAAGGGCCCGCGACCCTCGCCCCGGGCGATTGCCCGTGACCGTGCCGCAAGCGGCGCCCCTGCGTGACTGTGGGAACCAGAACGTCCGGGTCTTTCGGTGCCTCACGCGGGCACGGACGTCGGACATGGGGCAGATGGGCGCTTTCCGGCGGGAAGTCAAGCCGAACCGGGGTCAGGTGCCGGGGCTGGACCTTGCTGCGGCTCGGGCGTATCACTTCGGCCAGGCGTGCGACGAAGGTCCCCTGATCCCGTTCCGGGACACGGGACCCCTGCGCATGATCCCTGAAGACCTTTCCGACCAACCACTTATCCGGACAATCGCCGCCATGCCCAGGTTTCACCGAATTGCTGCCCTTTGCGTCATGGTTGCGGCCGGGGCCTTTGTCGCGACCGGTGAGTTTTCCTCGGTCGGCAGCGCCCAGGACGCCGAGGGTAAGGAATCCCCTACGCCGGCGGCACCCGAGACCGCAGCCACCCCCGCCCTTCGCACGGTTGCGGCGGTCAAGCCCGCCTTCATCGACCATGCCCGCGCGATCCGGCTTTCGGGCATCACGGCGGCGGACAAGCGCGTCGAGCTTGCTGCACGGGCCGATGGGGTCATCGCCACGCTGGCCTTGGAAAAGGGCGGCACGGTCGCGGCGGACGCGCTGATCATGACGCTGGAAGGGCCGGAAACCGTGGCCCAGAAAGAGATCGCCAGGATCGCCCTGGCTCAGAAAGAGCGTGATCTTGAGGTGGCCGAGAAGCTTTTTGCCGGGGGCAGCACCTCGGAAAGCAACCTGACCAACGCCCGCTCGGCCCGTGATGCGGCGCTGGCCGAACTGAACCGCGCGCAGGCCTCGGCCGACCGGCTGGAACTGAAGGCCCCGTTCGCGGGCATCGTCGACGCGCTTTCGGTCGAGCTTGGCGAATGGGTGCAGACCGGCACGCCGGTGGCGACGATCCTGTCGCTTGACCCGATCCTGGTGAAGGCCGAGGTCAGCGAGGTCGACCTCGGCAGCGTTTCGGTCGGCTCGACTGCGCGCGTCCGGCTGGTCAACGGCACGGAAATGGAAGGCACGGTCCGCCTTGTCGCCCGCGAAGCCACGGCTGAGACCCGCACCTACCCGGTCGAGATCGCCCTGCCGAACCCGGACCTCGCGCTGCCGTCCGGCATGACCGCCGAAGTCGCCCTGATCGCGGCCCCGGCGCGGGCGGTCGTGGTCCCCCGCTCGATCATCACCCTGTCCGAGGCCGGTGAACTGGGTCTGCGGGTCGTGGGCGAGGACGGGCTGGCGCAGTTTGCCGCCGTGACGATCATCGACGACACCCCCGACGGGCTGGTCGTCACCGGCGTGCCCGACGGCGTCCGCATCATCACCGCCGGGCAGGACCTGGTGCAGAACGGCGAGCCGGTCGAGGTCGCCCCCGAGGTCGGACAATGAAGCTTGTCGAAACCGCCATCGCCAATGCAAGGCTGACGATCTCGGTCCTTCTGTTCCTGATGCTGGCCGGGACGATGGCCTACATCTCGATCCCGAAGGAGGCCGAGCCGGACATCAAGATTCCGGTGATGTATGTCAGCATGACCTATTCCGGCATCTCGCCCGAGGATGCCGAGCGCCTGCTGCTCCGCCCGATGGAAACCGCGCTGAAGTCGATCACCGGGGTCAAGAAGATGACCTCTTCGGCCTATCAGGGCGGCGGCAACGTGGTCATCGAATTCCAGGCCGGGGCCGACCTGAAGAAGGCCCTGGACGATGTGCGCAACAAGGTGGCCCAGGCCCGGCCCGAATTGCCCGACGGGGCAGACGAGCCGACGGTCAGCGAGATCAACCTGTCGGAATTCCCGATCCTGGTGATCACCCTGTCCGGCGACGTGCCCGAACGCGCGCTGGCAAAGGCGGGCCGGGCGCTGCGCGATCGGATCGAGGAAATCCCCTCGGTCCTGAACGCCGAGCTCGAAGGCGTGCGCGACGATCTGGTCGAGGTGGTCATCGACCCCGGCAAGCTTGCGACCTACGGCCTGCGGCCCGACATCCTGATCGCGGGCTTTGCCGCCGGAAACCAGCTGGTCGCCGCCGGTCAGCTGGAGGGCTCCGAAGGGCGCTATGCGATCAAGGTCCCCTCGCTTCTGGAGACCATCGAGGACGTCGCGAACCTGCCGGTCGTCTCGACTGCGACCGCCACCGTGCGCGTCCGCGACATCGCTGAAATCAGGCCCACGCTGAAGGAACCCGAGACCATCACCCGCCTCGACGGATCGCCCGCCATCGCGATCGAAGTGTCCAAGCGCATCGGTGGCAACCTGATCGAGACCGTGGACGAAGTGATGGTCGCCGCCGAGGCGTTCAAGTCGCAACTCCCCGAAGGCACTGTGGTCAGCTTCAGCCAGGACAAGTCGAAGGACATCCGCCAGCTGCTCTTCGACCTGCAGAACTCGGTCCTGACCGCGGTGATCCTGGTCTTCATCGTCATCCTCTATGCCCTGTCGGTCCGCGCCTCGCTCCTCATCGGGCTTGCCATCCCCGCGTCCTTCCTGATGGGGATGCTCGCCCTGTCGCTCTGGGGCTTCACCGTCAACATCGTCGTCCTCTTCTCCCTGATCCTGGCGGTGGGGATGCTGGTCGATGACGCCATCATCGTCACCGAGTACGCCGAGCGCCGGATGAACGAGGGCATGGACAAGCGCGCGGCCTTCGCCATGGCCTCGCACAAGATGACCGGCCCGGTCGTCGCCGCCACCATGACCCGCGTCGCAGCCTTCTCGCCCCTCCTGTTCTGGCCCGGCATCGTCGGCGAGTTCATGAAATACCTGCCGATCACCCTGATCGTCACGCTGTCGGCCTCGCTTGTCTATGCGCTGATCTTCGTGCCGACCCTCGGGGCGCTGATCGCCAAGCCCTTCAAGCACCCGCCGCAGGCGAAGGACGGCGCTTACATGTGGGTCGTCGGCAAGGCCGTCCGCCACCCCTGGACCGTGCTCTTTCTCGCAATCGGCCTTCTCGTCGCGGTGCCCTACACCTACACCCAGGTCGGCAAAGGCACCGAGTTCTTCCCCGACGTCGAGCCCGAGTTCGGCCTGCTCTACGTCAAGGCGCGCGGCAACCTGTCCATCGCCGAAAAGGATGCCCTCGTCGCCCAGGCCGAAGCCCGCATCCTCGGCTGGCCGGGGGTCGAGACGGTCTACACCCGCTCCGGTTCGGGTGGCGGGGCC
>JBIJDO010000005.1:0-21101 GCA_044344105.1 Tabrizicola sp. | reverse complement strand
CATGAGACGCCGGCCCCCTGCGAGACGATTAGGGGCTTCGAGCATCTCGACAAGGTGATCGACATCGATCAGCGCGCCATCGGGCGGACCCCCCGGTCGAACCCCGCGACCTATACCGGCGCTTTCGGTCCGATCCGCGACTGGTTCGCCGGTCTGCCCGAGTCAAAGGCGCGGGGCTATCAGCCGGGCCGCTTCAGCTTCAACGTCAAGGGCGGGCGGTGCGAGGCCTGCCAGGGTGACGGTGTGTTGAAGATCGAAATGAACTTCCTACCCGATGTCTATGTCACCTGCGAGACCTGCAAGGGCCAGCGCTATAACCGCGAAACCCTGGAAGTCAAGTTCAAGAACAAGAGCATAGCCGATGTTCTTGACATGACAAGCGAGGATGCGCGCGACTTCTTCCAGGCGGTTCCGGCGATCCGCGAGAAGATGGATGCCTTGTGCGAAGTGGGCCTGGGCTACATCAAGGTCGGCCAGCAGGCGACCACATTGTCCGGCGGCGAGGCGCAGCGGGTGAAGCTGTCGAAGGAGCTGTCGCGTCGGGCGACCGGGCGGACCCTGTATATACTGGACGAGCCGACCACCGGCCTGCACTTCGAGGATGTGAGGAAACTCCTGGAAGTGCTTCATTCTCTTGTGGAACAGGGAAATACGGTCGTGGTGATCGAGCACAACCTCGACGTGGTGAAGACCGCCGACTGGGTGATCGACATCGGCCCCGAGGGCGGCGACGGCGGCGGGCTGATCGTTGCCACCGGCACGCCGGAAGAGATCGTGAAATCGGAGGCGAGCCATACCGGGCGCTACCTCAAGGACCTGCTCCGCCCACGTCGCGTCGCGGCAGAGTAGGGTGGGCAATCTGCCCACCCTGCCAATGGTTTAGTCCAGCGCCTTGAAGTTCAGCGCGGCTCCGTCCTTGATGCCCGAGAACCAGCGGGCGGTCACCGTCTTGGTCTTGGTATAGAACCGGAACGCATCCGGCCCGTACTGGTTCAGGTCGCCGAAGGCCGATTTCTTCCAGCCGCCGAAGCTGAAGTAGCTCAGCGGCACCGGGATCGGGAAGTTGATCCCGACCATGCCGACATTCACCCGGCTGGCGAAATCCCGCGCGGTGTCGCCGTCGGCGGTGTAGATCGCGGTGCCGTTGCCGTATTCGTTGTCCATCACCAGCTTAAGCGCGTCGCCATAGGTCTTGGCCCGAACCGTGGTCAGGACCGGCCCGAAGATCTCCTGCTTGTAGATCTCCATGTCGGGGGTGACATCGTCGAACAGCGACGGGCCGACGAAGAAGCCGTTCTCATAGCCCTGCAGCTTGAACCCGCGGCCATCGACCACCAGCTTCGCGCCCTGCTCGATGCCCGAATTGATCAGCCCGAGGATGCGGTCCTTCGAGGCCTGCGTGATGACCGGTCCGAAATCGACATCGTTTCCAGCGGTATAGGGGCCGACCTTCAACTTCTCGATCCGGGGGATCAGCCGTTCGATCAGCGCATCGGCGGTCTTCTCGCCGACCGGAACCGCGACCGAGATTGCCATGCACCGCTCGCCCGCCGCGCCGTACCCGGCACCGACCAGCGCATCGGCGGCCTTGTCGAGGTCGGCGTCCGGCATGATGATCATGTGGTTCTTGGCACCGCCGAAGCACTGCGCCCGCTTACCGTTCGAGGCCGCGCGACCGTAGATGTACTGTGCGATCGGGGTGGACCCGACGAAGCCCACGCCCTGTATCACCGGATGGTCGAGGATACCGTCTACGACGGTCTTGTCGCCATTCACCACCTGCAGCACGCCATCGGGCAGACCGGCCTCCTTCAAGAGTTCCGCCAGATAGAGCGAGGTCGAGGGCACCCGCTCGGACGGTTTCAGGATCATCGCATTGCCAGAGGACAGCGCCGGGCCGATCTTCCACAACGGGATCATCGCGGGGAAGTTGAAGGGCGTGATTCCGGCAACGACCCCAAGGGGTTGGCGGATGGCATAAAGGTCGATCCCTGGGCCGGCGGAATCCATCGCCTCGCCCTTCAGCATGGCGGGGGCACCCATGCAGACCTCGATCACCTCAAGCCCGCGCTGCACGTCGCCCTTGGCGTCGGGGATGGTCTTGCCATGCTCGCGGGCGACCAACTCGGCCAGCTTGTCCATGTCGCGGTTGATCAGCGCGCCAAAGGCCATCATCACCCGCGCACGGCGCTGCGGGTTGGTGGCGGCCCAGCCGACCTGGGCCTTCGCGGCCTCCTGAATGGCATGGTCCAGTTCGCCCGGCGTTGCGAGTGCCACACGCGCCTGCACTTCGCCGGTGGCGGGGTTCATGACATCGGCAAAACGGCCCGACGTGCCCGGCACCCGCTTGCCGTTGATCCAGTGACCGATCTCTTCCATGACTGTCCTCCTCTGGGTTGCCCCCTCTTTACTCTTGCACAAACGCCAGACAAAGCGGCAGTGTGACAAAAGCGTTTTGCAGGAATGCAGACCTCCTCGTCGCATTCCATGCGCTCGTCGGAGGGGACGACGAGAAGCGCAGCGCACGAGGAGTTTGCCTTGGACTGGGACGATCTGCGTGTCTTTCTGGCCGTGGCGCGGACGGAAAGCCTGTCGGCGGCGGGAAAGCTGCTGAAGATCGACCCGGCGACCGTGGGTCGGCGCATCGCGCGGCTGGAGGAGGCGACAAAGGCGCGCCTTTTCACCAAATCCCCGCAAGGCTATGCCCTGACCGAAGAGGGCGCGCGCCTGAGCCCGCATGCCGAACGCGCGGAACGCGCGACGCTCGGGGCGAAGGAGAGCCTGTCCGGCCCCGGCGGCCTGACCGGCCTGATCCGGCTTGGCGCACCCGACGGCTGCGCGAATTACCTGCTGCCGCAGGTGCTTGCCCGCATCTGTGATGCCAATCCGGGGCTTGAGGTGCAGATCGTGGCACTCCCCCGCGTCTTCAACCTGTCGAAGCGCGAAGCCGACATGGCGATAGCGGTCAGCCGTCCCGAAGCCGGGCGCCTGACCGTCCAGAAGCTGACCGACTACCGCCTGCATCTGACCGCCAGCCGCGACTATCTGGCCAAAGCCCCGCCGATCCGCCGCCCCCAGGACCTGACCGGGCACCGGATCGTCGGCTACATCCCCGACATGATCTTCGACAAGGAGCTCGACTATCTTGCCGAGATCGGAATGGGTCCGGCGACGCTGGCCTCGAACTCGGTCTCGGTGCAGCTGAACTGGCTGCGCCATGGGGCGGGGGTCGGCGTGGTGCATGACTTCGCGCTGCCCGCCACGCCCAACCTGACGCGCCTCCTGACCGACCAGATCAGCCTGACCCGCGCCTTCTGGCTGATCCGGCACGAAAGCGACGCGCGGCTCGACCGCCTGAACCGCTTTGCCGACCAGTTGACCCGCGAGGCCAGGGCGGAAATGGCGCGTCTGGACGCCCTGGTCCAGGGCAAAACGCGCGCTTGACAGAATCCCCTTTCCGGTCCGACGCTTGACCTCCGGTCAGAGGGAGGGGCCGACCCATGCTCGTACAGCAGATCCTTGCATCCAAGGGCGATCACGGAGTGATCACGGTTGCCCCCGGCTCGACGGTCCAGGAAGTGGCGGAACTCCTGTCTTCCAAGCGGATCGGCGCGGTGATCGTCTCGTCGGACGGCAAGGCGGCCCGCGGCATCGTCTCGGAACGCGACATCGTGCGCGAACTGGGCAAGCGTGGCGCGGCCTGCCTGAAGGACCCGGTCGAAAGCCTGATGACCGCGAAGATCGTGTCCTGCACCCGGACCGAAGGCACCGACGCGGTGCTGGGGCGGATGACCGATGGCCGCTTCCGCCACATGCCGGTGATCGAGGAGGGGCGGATGGTCGGCCTGATCTCGATCGGCGACGTGGTGAAGGCCCGTCTGATGGAGCTGGCGGCGGAAAAGGATGCGCTGGAAGGCATGATCAAGGGCTTCTGACCGGGGTCAGAATGCGCTTGCACCGGCGCGCGCGATATTGTTGCGTGCGCAGGGCGGCAGGTGTGAGGGGGCAACCATGCGCATCGGGCTTTATCCGGGAACCTTCGATCCCGTGACGCTTGGCCATACCGACATCATCCAGCGGGCGATGGCGCTGGTCGACCGGCTGGTGATCGGCGTCGCGATCAACCGGGACAAGGGGCCGCTGTTCAGCCTGGAAGAGCGCGTGGCAATGGTCGAAACCGAATGCCGCGCGATCCAGGCCCGCACCGGCGGCGAGATCGTCGTCCATCCGTTCGAGAACCTCTTGATCGACTGTGCCCGCGATGTCGGGGCCGGGATCATCATCCGGGGCCTCCGGGCGGTGGCGGATTTCGAATACGAGTTTCAGATGGTCGGGATGAACCGGGCGCTGGATGCCTCGATCGAGACGGTGTTCATGATGGCCGACGCGCGGCGGCAGGCGATCGCGTCGAAACTCGTCAAGGAAATCGCGCGGCTGGGGGGCGACGTGTCGAAGTTCGTGCCCCCGCCGGTGGCCGAGGCGCTGAAGGTCCGCTACGGCTGACATGCGAAAGGGGCCCGTGGGCCCCTTGTGATGGTTTGCTGCGGCCGTTCTGGCTTCAGGCGGCCTTGCCGTAGACGGCATCGCGCGCGATCTGCTCGGCGTCGCCCGGGAAAATCCCAAGGTCCAGCGCGATGTCCGCAGGCAGGTTCGCGATCTCGTCGCGGGTCTGGCGGTACAGCGCATAGTTCGCGGCGGCAGTCTTCAGCATTTCATACACGGAAATCATCTTCATCGTCCTTCTTCACTGCGAGGTTTCATCTTTCCTCCTCGCGTGCCGTGAAGATAAGGTATCCGTTAGCGCCAACAACGCCCAATGCTGCGGTGCGGCTATGCATTAAATGCATGACTTCCACCATAGGAAAGGGCGCCCGAAGGCGCCCTTCTGCCGCGATTTCAACAACTTCAGAGCAGCTTGCCCATCACGACCGCCGTATCAGCCATGCGATTTGAGAAGCCCCATTCATTGTCATACCAGGACAGGATCGAAACGAAGGTCCCGTCCATCACCTTGGTCTGGTCCATGTGGAACACCGACGAATGCGGGTCGTGGTTGAAGTCGGACGACACCAGCTTTTCATGCGTGTAGCCAAGGATGCCCTTCAAGGGGCGGTGGTAGCGCGCCTGGCGATGAATTTCAGGTCCACGACCGACACGTTCGGCGTCGGCACCCGGATCGAGATTCCGTCCAGCTTGCCTTTCAGGTCCGGCAGCACCAGTCCGACCGCCTTGGCCGCACCGGTCGAGGTCGGGATCATGCTCAGCGCCGCCGCGCGGGCGCGGTAAAGATCCTTGTGCATGGTATCCAGCGTCGGCTGGTCGCCGGTGTAGGAATGGATGGTGGTCATCATCCCCTTCTCGATCCCGATCGCCGCATGCAGGACCGAGGCCACCGGCACCAGGCAGTTGGTGGTGCAGGAGGCGTTCGAGACGACGATGTCGTCCCGGGTCAGGGTGTGATGGTTGATGCCGTAGACGATGGTCTTGTCCGCGCCGTCGCCGGGGGCCGAGATCAGCACCCGCTTCGAGCCGTTCTCCAGATGGGCCTGGCATTTTTCCTTCGAGGTGAAGATGCCGGTGCATTCCAGCACGATGTCCACGTCCGACCAGGGCAGGTCTGCCGGGTTCTTCAGCGCCGTGACCCGCATCGGGCCGCGTCCGACATCGATGGTGTCCGGGCCGGTGGTCACGGTGGCCGGGAACCTGCCATGCACCGAATCGTAGCGCAGGAGATGGGCGTTGGTCTCGACCGGGCCAAGGTCGTTGATCGCGACGACCTGAATGTCGGTGCGGCCCGATTCCACGATGGCCCGAAGCACGTTGCGGCCGATGCGGCCAAATCCGTTGATGGCGACTTTCACCGTCATGATCATTCCTCCGTCCGGATGCGAGTCGCATCTCTTGTTAGCGGTAACACACAGCTGCTTCCGCTCATTACATCGTCACAGTGGCGCTGTCAGCGCCAAAAGACCACCCATTCCACCAGGTCCAGGAATTTTCGGGCCAGAAAGGTCAGGGCGACACCATCGTTGGCCAGAAGATCCAGCGCCACGGCGGCGGCGACCAGCAGCGCCAGGACGAAGGCAATGGTGTTGGTCATGACATCTGCAACCCGATCCAGCCGCCCCAGGTGCTATACGCCAATTCCCAAGACAACGTGAAGGGCCGATGACAGGTCCCGGTCCTCACGCTAGATGTCGGCAACAGCAACCCGGAGCCTGGCATGAGCGGACTACTCGCACTCTTGGACGATGTGGCGGCGATCGCCAAGGTTGCGGCGGCCTCGGTCGATGACATCGCCGCCGCTGCGGCCAAGGCCGGGGCCAAGGCGGCGGGCGTGGTGATCGACGACGCCGCCGTGACGCCGAAATACGTGACCGGCTTTCAGCCGGACCGCGAACTGCCGATCATCCGCCGCATCGCCATGGGGTCGCTGAAGAACAAGCTGATCGTGCTTCTTCCGGGTCTTCTGCTGCTGGACTACTTCTCGCCCTGGGCGATCACGCCCCTGCTGATGCTCGGGGGGGCGTATCTCTGCTTTGAAGGGGCCGAGAAGGTCGTCCATGCCCTTGCGCCCCATGCCGATCCGAAGGTCGAGAAGGATTTCGATCCCAAGGACCCGACCCGCCTGGAAGAGGAAAAGGTCGCGGGCGCGATCAAGACCGATTTCATCCTGTCCGCCGAGATCATGACCATTGCGCTGGCCACGGTGGAAAGCCCCAGCTTCTGGATGCAGGCGATCACCCTGGCGGTCGTCGGCATCCTCATCACGGGGGCGGTCTATGGCGCGGTGGCGCTGATCGTGAAGATGGATGACGTGGGCCTGCACATGGCGGCCAATTCCCGCACGACGGCGGGGCGGGGGTTTGGCCGGGCGCTGGTGCGGGGCATGCCGAAGCTTCTGGCCTTTCTGTCCACCATCGGCACGGCGGCGATGCTGTGGGTCGGCGGCAACATCGTCATTCATGGGCTGGATGTCATGGAACTCTGGCCCTGGCCCTATGCGACGATCAAGGGGATCGCCGAGACGGCGGCCTACGCGGTTCCCGCCGCGCAGGGCTTTGTGAAATGGCTGGTGACGGCGGCGCTTGACGGCATCTTCGGCCTGATCCTCGGGGTGCTCCTGATCCCGGTTGCGACACGGGTGGTCGGCCCCGCGATCACGGCCCTCTGGCCAGGGAAGGCGACGTGACCGACCGGCTTGCCGATCTTGCGACCCTGGCGGGGCGCATCCTGATCGCCGCGCTGTTCCTGGCCGGAGCCGCGCAGAAAGCGACCGATCCATCCGCCGTCGAAGCGCTGCTGGCCGGTCGCGGCTGGCCCGACTGGCTGGTCTGGCCGGCGCTGGCGTTCAACCTGGCCGCAGGGCTTGCGCTGGTTCTGGGCATGCATGTGCGGCGGGTCGCGCTGCTCCTTGCGCTGTACTGCGCGGTGACCAGCCTGTTTCACTTCATCCCCGACGACCCCTGGCAGATGTCGATCTTCGTCAAGAACTGGGCCATCGCCGGGGGCTGCCTGGTGCTTGCCGCCCACGGGGCCGGACGCTACGCCCTGCGCCCGTCACCGGTCAAAGCAGCGCCTTGACCTTCGCGACCGTGGCTTCTGCGGTGATCCCGAACTCGGCGTAGAGCCGCTCCATCGGGGCACTGGCCCCGAAGGACGACATTCCGACGAACCCGGCCTTCGCCTCGCGGCCCCGCTCGCCCAGCAGCCACCGGTCCCAGCCCATCCGCACGCCCGCCTCGATTGCCACCCGCACCGGCCCCGCAGGGAGCACGCGCTTGCGATATCCCTCGTCCTGCGCCGCAAACAGCTCCATCGACGGCATCGAGACGACGCGGGTGCCGATCCCCGCAGCCTCCAGCGCCGTGCGGGCCTTCAGCGCGATCTCCACTTCGGAGCCGGTGGCCATCAGGATCACCTGACGCCTGCCCGTGGCCTCTTCCAGAACATAGGCCCCTTTGGCCACCATGTTCTGGTTGGTGTGGGCCTTGCGGACCGCCGGAAGGTTTTGGCGGCTCAGCGCCAGCACCGTGGGCCGGGTCTTCTCGGTCAGCGCGATCTCCCAGGCCTCCGCCGTCTCGACCAGGTCGGCTGGCCGGATCACCAGCGTGTTCGGCGTGGCGCGGCTGATCGCCAGATGCTCCACCGGCTGGTGCGTCGGGCCGTCCTCGCCAAGACCGATGCTGTCATGCGTCATCACATAGACCACCGGCACGCCCATCAGCGCCGAGAGCCGCATGGACGGCCGGGCATAGTCGGTGAAGCACATGAAGGTCCCGCCGTAAGGCCTTATCCCGCCATGCAGAACCATCCCGTTCATTGCGGCGGCCATGCCATGCTCGCGGATGCCGAAATAGAGGTAGCGGCCCTTGCGGTCCTCGGGCGTGAAGACGCCAAGGTCCGCCGTCTTGGTGTTGTTGGACCCCGTCAGGTCGGCCGAGCCGCCGAAGGTTTCCGGCAGGATCGGGTTCACCGCCTGCAGCACTTTCTCCGACGCGGCGCGCGTCGCAAGCTTCGGCAGGTCGGCAACCGCCTGCTTCTTCACCGCGCGGATCGTCGTGGCCAGCTTGGCCGGCGCGTCGAGCGCGAAGATGCGGGCGAACTCGGCCCGCCTGGCCGGGGACAGCGCGGCCAGCCGTGCCTCCCACTCGGACCGCGCTTTCGCGCCGCGCGCACCCAGGCCTTCCCACCATGCCTTGATGTCGCCCGGCACCTCGAACGGTCCGCCTTTCCAGCCATAGCCGTCCTTCGCCGCCTGCAGCTGCGCCTTGTCGGTCAGCGCGCCGTGGCCCTTGTTGGTGTCCTGCGCCGCATGGCCGATGGCGATATGCGTCTTGCAGGCGACCATCGCCGGGCGGGGGCTGGCCGTGGCCGCCGTCAGCGCCCGGTCGATGTCCGCCGGATCATGTCCGTCACAGTCGAACACGTCCCAACCGCTCGCCGCGAACCGCGCCTTCTGGTCGGTGACGTCGGCAATTGACACCTTGCCGTCGATGGTGATGCCGTTGTTGTCCCAAAGGACGATCAGCCGCGACAGCTGCTGTTTGCCCGCCAGGCCGATGGCTTCCTGGCTGACACCCTCCATCAGGCAGCCGTCGCCCGCGATGACCCAGGTGTGGTGGTCCTGGATCTTCGCCCCCCAGCGCGCGCGCAGGGACTCTTCCGCGATGGCAAAGCCGACCGCGTTGGAAATCCCCTGGCCCAGCGGACCCGTGGTCGTCTCCACCCCTGCGACATGGCCGTATTCCGGATGCCCCGCCGTGATCGCCCCCCATTGCCGGAAGGCCTTGATCTGGTCCAGCGTCATGTCGGCATAGCCGGTCAGGTGCAGAAGCGCGTAGATCAGCATCGACCCATGCCCCGCCGACAGGATGAACCGGTCACGGTCCGGCCAGCGCGGCGCTTTCGGGTCGAACTTCAGGTGCTTCTCGAACAGGACCGTCGCCACATCCGCCATGCCCATCGGCATGCCGGAATGCCCCGAATTTGCCGCCGCAACGGCGTCCAGCGCCAGCGCGCGGATGGCGGTCGCACGCATCCAGTGGTCGGGGTTGGTCTGACGAAGGGTCTGGATGTCCAAGGCGGAATTCCTTTGGGATGGGGCAGGGCAGGGTTTGGCAAGCGTCCTACCGACCGCAACCGGCAAGATCAAGCTTGCTCCCCAAGGCCTTGGGAAGAAAGGCGCGTCGCCTTTCCCGCGTTTCACGCTAAGATCGGGCTCCACCGGACCTGCGGCGATTCGCGGCAGGTGTGGCACTGCCAAGGGTCTGGGACGGGACCCGAGTTCACAGGGATTGGGACATGCAGGACATCACCGAGCTTGAAAAGCGGATCACCGCCGCGCTTGAACGCATTGGCAAGGGGATGGACCGGCTGTCGACCCAGAGCCGGGCGGCAGCGCCGTCGACGGCCGGGGCCGCTCCGGCGCAGGATGCCGCCCTCAGGGCGCAGCTTGAGGAGGAGAAGAGCCTGACCGCCCAGTTGCAGGCCCGGCTGCGCGCCGCCAAGGACCGCGAGGCCAAGGGCGACCTGCAGGAAAAGGTCGACCGGCTGACGCAGGACCTCGACGTGCAGGGACTGGAACTGCAGCGGATGCGCCGGGTGAATGCGTCCTTGCGCGAACAGCTTGAATCCCTGCGGACCGCCCAGTCCGCCGGGGTGACCGAGGCGGGCCTGATCAACAAGGCGATGCTGACCGAGCTTGACGCCCTGCGCGCGATGCGGCTGTCCGAAGTGGCCGAGATGGACGAAATCCTCGCAGCGCTTGAACCGCACCTCACGGAGGCCCGCAATGCCTGATCTTGAAGTCACCATCGGCGGACGCCCGTTCCAGGTGTCCTGCCAGCCGGGCGAGGAACATTTCCTGCGCTCTGCCGCCGGAATGCTTGATGCCGAGGCGGCACCCATCGTCGCGCAGATGGGCCGCCTGCCCGAGGCCAAGCTTCTTCTCATGGCCGGGCTGATGCTGGCCGACAAGACCGCCGCGGTCGAGGACGAGCTTCGCACCCTGCGCGCCCGCGTGGCCGAACTGGAGGCGCGCCCGGTTGCCACCCGCGATGTCGCGGTGATCCCGAACCAGGTCTCGGAAACCCTGGCCGAGATCGCGGCCCGCGCCGAAGCGATGGCCGCCCGGATCGAAGAGCAGGTCCGGTGATGCTCCGGGCCGCAGGCCTTGTGGCCTTGGTCCCCGCCGTCGCCCTGGCGCAGGACTTCACCACCGCCACCTATTCCTGCGACCGAGGGGTCGAGGTGCCCGCGACCTACGTCAACGGCCCGGACCAGAGCCTGGTCGTCATCAACGTGGACGGACGTCAGATCACGCTTCTGACCGAACCCGCCGCTTCGGGCGCGCGTTACGGCTGGCCGTCGGACGGGTCGGGCTACGTCTGGTGGACGAAGGGGGAAGAGGCCACGCTCTACTGGAAAACGCCGGAAGGCGAGGCGCAGCTTCTGACCTGCAAGGCCGGCTAGGGCGCATCTCTTGCCGTTCGGTAGGTTTTGCGGTACTTTTTCCCGTATGCTAGATGGGGAGTCCCGCTCATGCCCGCCACCCGTCGCGCGACGTCGATGACCCTGGATGCAGCGCTTCTTGATGAAGCACGCGCCTTGGGGGTGAACCTGTCCCGCGCGGCCCAGGAGGGTATACTTGCCCAGGTCCGATCAGAGCGGGCTAGACGCTGGAAGGAAGAAAACGCCGAAGCCATCGCCGAGTACAACCGGTGGATCGAGGAGAACGGAATTCCAAATATGGAAATCCGGATCGTCTGATGGCGCTGCAGTTCGATCTCTATGGTGATCCCGATGGCGGGTTGATCATGGTCCTGCAAAGCGATGCGGTTGACGGATTGGGAACCCGGGTCTTTGCGTCCTGTCTTCCCGCTGACGGCAGTCGGCGGTCCGAACTTGACCGGCTTTCGGTTCCGTTCGTCTTCGCGGAGCGTGAGTATCGGGTGATGCTGAATCTGTTGGGTACGGCCCGACTGGGCGCCTTGGGCAGGAAGGTCGGAAACCTATCGGCGCTTCGCGATCAGATAACCAAGGCCATCGACCTGCTCGTCACCGGCGTCTGAAACGAAAAAGGCTCACCGAAGCGAGCCTTTCGTCATCGGTTTGCCGCTTCAGGCGTTCGCTTCCCGGATCTTCTCCGCCGCCGCCTTGTCGAAGGCCACGCCCTTCGTCTCGAACAGCGTGTCCAGTTCGCCCGACAGGGTCATCTCGGTGACGATGTCGCAGCCGCCGACAAACTCGCCCTTGACGTAAAGCTGCGGGATCGTCGGCCAGTCGGAAAAGTCCTTGATGCCCTGCCGGATCTCGGCGTCGGCCAGCACGTTCACGTCCTGGAACTCGACCCCCATGAAGTTCAGCACCCCCGCCACGCGGCTTGAGAACCCGCACTGCGGCATCATCTTGGTGCCCTTCATGAACAGGACCACGTCGTTCTTCGCGATCGTGTCGCGGATCGCCGTCTCTGCGCTCATCTTTTCAACTCCTCATCGACTTTATCCCGGTCCGCCGCCTCGGGTCCTGCGCTTCGACCGGCCAGATAGGCCGCCATCCGCCGTTCCGATTCCCGCGTCGCGGCCTGTCGCCGCTCGAACGCCGCGTCCACCGGCGCGTCTCCCCGCTTGCGCCGTGCCCGCGCCCGCAGCATGGCGACGATCCCGGCCAGGGTCATCGCCACTGGAAGCAGACCGCCCAGACCTGATCCGCCTGCCATTCCCGACCACCCCCGGCCTACACCAGCCCGAAATCCCTGCCCAGCACATAGGCCGCCGCCACGATCCCCACAAGGACCAGCAAGGTCAGCGGCAGGCGCAGGCCCGGACGGTCCGCCACAAGCCGCGGCATCCGCATCAGCGCGAACAGAAGCAGGAGCAGGATCGCCCCGTGGACTGCCGCGGTAAAGGTCACGTACCAGTCGGGCTCTGCCTCGACGAAATCGCCGGGCGCCGGACGGCTAAGGTATTCCATCACCGCGATGAAGATGGATGCCACCGCCATGAAGGCGGCCACCATCCGTTCCTGTCTGCCCTGTCCTTCCGCCATGCTGGTCTCCTTCACTCCGGGGCCTTGGTTGTCAGGGCCAGCGCATGAAGCGCGCCGTTCGGGCCGTCCATCCTGCCTTTCAGCGCAGCATAGACCGCACGTTGCTGCTGCACCCGGTTCAGCCCGCGGAAGCTGTCGTCGATGACCTCCGCCGCAAAATGCGCGCCGTCGTCGCCCTGCACGCTGACCTTCGCGTTCGGAAAGGCCGCGCGGATCAGGGCTTCGATGTCGCTGGCGTCAATGGCCATGGCGGGCGCCTCCTCCAAGCTTTCCGCAACCCTAGGCCTGGGCGGGCAAGGGTTCAAGAGCCTGCCATTCCGACCGGAGCATGCCGTAGAGCAGCGTGTCGATGGTCCGCCCCAGGAAGGGCACGTAGTCATGGTTCCGCAGACAGGCCTCCTGCACGAAGCCCGCGCGAAGATAGGCCCTCTGCGCCCGGCCGTTCTCGCTGCTGCAATCCAGCCAGACCCGGCCCGCGCCATGCGTGGCGAACGCCCGGTCGACCAGCGCCCGCAGGAAGCGTCGCCCCGCACCTTGCCCCGCCTTGTCCAGCGCCAGCCGCATCAGCTCCACCCGGCCAGAGACATGGCCGATCTCGCAGAAGATCGCGAAACCCGCCGGGCCGCCATCCGCTTCCCAGATCAGGACCTCGCAGTCCGGCGCGTCAAGATAGACCTGCAGGCCCGCTTCGTCCTCGTCGGTGAGGAAGGGCCGGTACTCCGCCCGCCCGGCCAGCGCGCGGATGAAGGCCAGGTCGCCTGAGGTCCCCTGCCGCAGCATCAGACGCCGACCGCAGCCGCAAAGGCCGTCCGGTAAAGCTGCGACAGGTCGGCCATCGCGGCGCTTTCGGTGCCAAGGGTCACCCGGTCCCCGCCGAAGCGACCGACCTGGGCCACCTTGACCCCGCCCGCCGCCGCCATGAAGGCCGCCAGATCCTCGGCCCGGATCGCCACCACATAGCGCGCCTGGTCCTCGCCGAAGAGCTGGCCGATGTCGCCCGACTTCAGGGTCAGGCCGATGCCCGCCCCTTCCGCCATGCGAAACGCCGCCAGCGCCAGCCCGCCGTCGCCCAGGTCCCGCGCCGCACGGATGCGCCGCCGATTGGCCAAGAGCGCCTTCGCGGCATTGGCCTCCGCCGTCAGGTCGACCGGGGGCGGATCGCCGGCCTCGATCCCGAAAGCTTCGGCCAGAAGCGCCGACTGCCCCAGATGCCCCCGCGTCTCGCCGATCACCACGACGATGTCGCCGTCCTGCGGAGCCCCTGCGATCAGGTCGCGCGCAGCCATGATCCCCACCGCCCCGATGGTGGGCGTGGGCAGGATGCCCGACCCGTCCGTCTCATTGTAAAGGGACACGTTCCCCGACACGATGGGCATGTCCAAGGCCTTCACCGCCGCCCCGATCCCCTCCAGCGCGCCGACGAACTGGCCCATGATCTCGGGCTTTTCCGGGTTGCCGAAGTTGAGGTTGTCGGTCGAGGCCAAAGGCCGCGCCCCCACCGCCACCAGGTTCCGGTAGGCTTCCGCCACCGCCTGCTTGCCACCCTCGAACGGGTTCGCCTTCACATAGCGCGGGGTGACGTTCGAGGTGAAGGCCAGAAGCTTGCCCGTGCCATGCACCCGCACCACGCCAGCCCCGGCACCCGGTGCCACGACCGTATCGGCACCCACCTGGGCGTCGTATTGCTCATAGACCCAGGCCTTGTGCGCGTAACTCGGCGATCCGATCAACGTTCGCAGCGCCGCAATCGGCGTGATCGCCGGGATCTGCGGCAGGGGTGCCGGGGCAGGGGAGGGCACATGAGGCCGGTCATACTCCGGTGCGCTGGAGGACAGCTTCGACAGCGGAATATCCGCCTTCACCTCGTTGCCATGCAGGATCAGGAACCGGTCCTCGGGGATCGTCTCACCCACGATGGCAAAGTCGAGGTCCCATTTGACAAAGATCGCCCGGGCCTGCGCCTCCATCTCGGGCTTCAGCACCATGAGCATCCGCTCCTGGCTTTCCGACAGCATCATCTCGTAGGCCGTCATGCCCGTCTCGCGCTGCGGCACGTCGTCCAGTTGCAGCCGGATGCCAAGCCCGCCCTTGTCGCCCATTTCGACCGCCGAACAGGTCAGGCCCGCAGCCCCCATGTCCTGAATGGAAATCACCGCACCCGACGCCATCAGCTCCAGACAGGCCTCCAGGAGCCGCTTTTCCGTGAACGGATCGCCGACCTGCACCGTCGGGCGTTTTTCCTCGATGCTGTCGTCGAACTCGGCGGATGCCATCGTCGCCCCGCCGACGCCGTCGCGGCCGGTCTTCGCGCCAAGATAGACCACCGGCATGCCCACGCCGGAGGCGGCCGAGTAGAAGATCTTGTCCGCATCCGCCAGACCGGCGGCAAAGGCGTTGACCAGACAGTTGCCGTTGTAGGACTTGTGGAACCGCACTTCGCCGCCCACCGTCGGCACACCGAAGGCATTGCCGTAGGACCCGACGCCCTCCACGACACCCTTCACCAGATGCGCGGTCTTGGGGTGGCTGGGCAGCCCGAAGGACAGCGCGTTCATCGCAGCAATCGGTCGCGCGCCCATGGTGAAGACATCCCGCAGGATGCCGCCGACGCCGGTGGCAGCACCCTGATGCGGCTCGATGTAGCTGGGGTGGTTGTGGCTCTCCATCTTGAAGATCACCGCCTGCCCGTCGCCGATGTCCACGACGCCCGCATTCTCGCCCGGCCCGCAGATCACCTGCGGCCCGGTGGTGGGCAGCTTCTTGAGATGGATCTTCGAGGATTTGTAGGAACAATGCTCGTTCCACATCGCCGAAAAGATGCCGAGTTCCGTGAAGGTCGGCTGACGGCCGAGGATGCCCAGGAGCCGCTCCCACTCGTCGGGCTTGATCCCGTGGCTGGCAACCAACTCCGGCGTGATCGCGGGTTCGGACATGGTGCGGGACTCCGTCAGGTTTGGCCAGCCTCATAGGCGATGCCGCAGGGCAGGGGAAGCACCTGAAGCCGGACCCAAAACTTTTCGGCGAAAATTTTGGCCATCCTGTCGAAATCGGCAAACCTGCTGCGTCCTTTGTGTATCGATGTGGTCATAACTGTCATGATGTCCGCGCTTTGACGCCCGAATGTCAGTCACCGGCAGCTTTGATCTCGTCGTCTGCGGCATGTGCCGCACCCCCGCAACCAAGGAGCGAACCGATGAAATACATGATGCTTATCTACGCCGATCCCGCGAACGAACCGGCCTGGGGTACCCCGGCTTTCGACGCCTGGGTCGCGGGCTTTGGCACGCTGAACGCGAAGCTCGCGGCGGACGGTATCCACACCACCGGCGCGGGCCTTCAAGGGGTGGGCACCGCCACGTCGGTGCGGCTGCGGGGCGGCAAGGTGGAAACGATGGACGGGCCCTTTGCCGAAACCAAGGAGCATCTCGGCGGCTACTATGTGATCGATGTGCCCGATCTCGATGCCGCCTTGCGCTACGCGGCCCTTGTGCCCTCGGCAGCCTTTGGCACGGTCGAGGTGCGACCGGTGGTGCCCAACACGGTCGTTTGACATGCCCGGTGCCGCCAGTGCCGATCCCAACACTCGGCAGACCCTGGACCTGGTCATGCGACAGGATCGGGGGCGGCTTCTGGCGGCACTGATCGCAAGGCTGCGCGACTTCAGGCGGGCGGAGGATGCCCTGCAGGAAGCCGCCGCCTCGGCCCTTGTGCATTGGGGCAGGGCAGGGGTCCCGGCCAGTCCGCAGGGCTGGCTTCTGCGCGCAGCCTTGCGCAAGGCCATCGACGGCTACCGGCGTGACGCCACCCTCGCCCGCCACCGCGACGCCATCGCCGTCCTCGCCGGGGAGGAAGCCGCCGATCCCGACCCCCGGACGATCCCCGACGACCGCCTGCGCCTGATCTTCACCTGCTGCCACCCGGCGCTGGAAGCGAAATCCCGGATCGCGCTGACTTTGCGCAGCCTGTGCGGACTGACCACGGCTGAGGTCGCCGCCGTCTTTCTAGACGCCGAGCCGACGATGGGCCAGCGCCTGTCGCGTGCAAAGGCCAAGATCGCCGCCGCCCGCATTCCCTTCACCGTCCCGGAGCCGGAGGACCTCCCCGACCGGCTCAACTCGGTCCTGACCACCGTCTACCTGATCTTCACCGCAGGCTATGCGCAGGGTCCTGCCGCCGGCGTCGACCTCTGTGACGAGGCGATCTTCCTCGCCCGCCTTCTCGTCCAGCTTGCCCCGGACCAACCCGAGGTCGAGGGCGCCCTGGCGCTACTCTTGCTGACCCACGCCCGCAGCGCCGCCCGCACCGGCCCCGACGGCCAGACCCTGCCGCCTGCCCGTCAGGATCGCCGCCACTGGAACACCGCCCAGTTGCAGGAAGGGAGGGCGCTTCTGGATCAGGCGATGGCCCGCCGCGCGCCCGGTCCATTCCAGATCAAGGCCGCGATTGCCGCACTCCACGCCGCCGAAGCCGGTCCCGACTGGCCCCAGATCGCGGCACTCTATGGCAGGTTGCACGACTTCGAACCCACGCCTGTCGTGGCGCTCAACCACGCCGTCGCGATGGCCGAGGCCGGTCAGGTGCCCGCTGCCCTTGCGCAGGTGCAGGCGCTGGAGGCGGAGCTTTCCGCCTACCAGCCTTTCCATGCCGCCCTGGCCGACCTTCTGTCGCGGGTCGGCCAGCCCACAGCCGCCCGTGCGGCCTATGCCCGCGCCATCGCCATGGCGACCGCCCCCGCCGACCGCGCCTTCCTGCAGGCCCGGCTGGATGTGCTTTGACGAAAAAAAAGGCCGAGCTTTACGCTCGGCCAAGTCCAACAGGGAGGTACGAAGGAACGAGAGCCAGGCTCATCGTCGCTTCGAGCGTTCAGATAGTGCCAGTTGGTTGCGCAAACAAGTCCGGTTTGCCTGACAATCGGGCATTGCCGCTATGCGCTTGCTGCATGGCAGCATTTCCGGATTCGTCAGGCCGCCGCATCCTCGGACTGGCGGCGACGGAAGGCCATGATCTCTTCGGTCACGAAATCGCGGAACGCCGCCACCCGCTTGGAATGGCGCAACTCTTCCGGATAGGCCAGGAACACCGGCACTTCCGCGCTTTGCACCTCCGGTAACACACGGACGAGACTGGGGAAGTCATCGGTCAGGTAATCCGGCAGCACGCCGATCCCCAGATGGTTCAGCACCGCCTGCAATACGCCGAAATAGTTGTTCACCGTCAGGGTCGAGGGAATGTCATGCGTCATCAGGTCCGCCACCAGCAGCGCGCCCGCCGCCACCTGCGGCGTGCCCGCATGCTGGGCGATCAGCCGGTGACTGCTGAAATCGTCCATCGTCGCGGGCGTCCCATGGCTTGCCAGATACTCCGGCGTCGCGAAGAGCTGCATCTTGATGTTCATCAGGCGCTTCCGGATCAGGTCGGCCTGGCTCGGCTCCTTCATCCGGATCGCCACATCCGCCTCGCGCATCGGCAGGTCGAGGACCCGCTCTTCCAGCATCAGGTCGATCTTCAGCGCCGGATACTTCTCGTAAAGCCGCGCCAGCCGGGGGGCAAGCCAGAGCGTCCCGAACCCCGTCGTCGTCGTCACCCGCAATTCGCCGAAGACCTCGTCCTCGCTGTCCCTGATCCGCGCCGCCGTCGCATCCAGCCGCCGCACCATCTGGGTCGTCGCATCGTACAGAAGTTCGCCCTGCTCGGTCAGGATCAGACCCCGCGCATGGCGGTGGAACAGCGTCACCGACAGGCTTTCCTCCAGCGCCCGGATCTGGCGGCTGACGGCGGATTGCGACAGATGCAGCACGTCCCCGGCATGGGTCAGGCTGCCCTTTTCCGCCACGGCGTGAAAGATTCTCAGCTTGTCCCAGTCCATGGATCACCCTTGCCCCTGCCGCGCGGCACCCTATCACGCCGCGCCCTAGATAGGGAAACGCCATCGCAAGTAAACCCATGCGTCCCCGACCTTGACCCCGCCGCATTCAGCCTTTCGCCCCCGTCGGCTCCGGCCTATGATCGCTGAACAGGCAGGCGCAGGTCGTTTGCGCCAAGGACGAAAGAGGGCAGGCATGGCCGTTGGCATCTTCGATTCGGGTCTCGGCGGGCTGACTGTTCTTGATGCTGTGACAAAACGTCTTCCTGATATGCCTTTTGTCTATTTTGGCGACAATTCCCATGCGCCCTACGGCGTTCGGACGGCAGACGACATCTTCAACCTGACCACCGCCTCGGTCGAACGGCTCTGGGCGGAAGGCTGCGATCTGGTGATCCTCGCCTGCAACACCGCCTCGGCCGCCGCGCTGAAGCGAATGCAGGAAAGCTGGGTGCCCGCCGACAAGCGCGTCCTTGGCGTCTTCGTTCCCCTGATCGAAGCCCTGACCGAGCGCCAATGGGGCGACAACTCTCCCCCGCGCGAGGTCGCCGTCAAGCATGTGGCGTTATTTGCAACTCCCGCCACGGTTGCCTCCCGCGCCTTCCAGCGCGAGCTTGCCTTTCGCGCCATCGGCGTCGATGTCGAGGCGCAGCCCTGCGGCGGGGTGGTCGACGCCATCGAACAGGGCGACGAGATTCTGGCCGAGGCGCTGGTCCGGTCCCATGTCGAGGCCTTGATGCGCCGGATGCCCAACCCCGAGGCGGCGATCCTGGGCTGCACGCATTACCCCTTGATGGAAAAGACCTTTCAGGATGCGCTCGGGGCCGGGGTCAAGGTCTATTCGCAGGCGAACCTCGTGGCCGAAAGCCTGGGCGACTACCTGATCCGCCGCCCGGAGTTCCGGGGGACGGGAACACAGTCGAAGTTCCTGACAACGGGTGATCCGGCCTATGTCTCGAACAAGGCCACCCAGTTCCTGCGCCGGAAGATCACGTTTCAGGCGGCGTGACCTCGTAGGGTGTGCTACAGCGCATCACTCTTCGCCGCACCTGGCCCCCGGTTGCGAAAGCCCCGGAAGAACCGCTCCAGCGTCCTGTCGCTGGCTTCCGCCATTGCCACTGAAATCACGGCATAGATGACCAGAACGACCGGACCTGATCCGATGCCAAGCTTGGCAGTGGCAATCGTCGCGACATGCAGGGCGATGAGATGGTAAAGATAGATGCCATAGCTGATCTCACCCACCCTTGCGACCGGACGCCAGCCCATCGCGCGCGACAGAAGATGATCTTCCCGCATCACCAAGGCTGCCAGCGCCGCTGCCATCGCCAGATGCAGGACAAGGTTCGGCAGGCCGATCAGGTTTTCCGGGAGGACCTGCAAGAGCACCACGACAGCCGCCAAAGCAGCCGGTGCGGCCAGGCGTGACCCCAGAAGCGGCCAAAGCGCCGAAAAACCCCGGCGACTGTCCAGCATCAGCGCCAGGGCCGACCCGATCAGGATCGGCGCATAGGTCGCGTTCGGCAGCGAAAGCTGCAGGGGGCCGATCGTGGTGGCGGACAGGCCAAAGGTCCCCATCACGCCAAGCACATTCAGCGCGATGGCAATTGCCAGTACCCCCGGCACCCACCGCCTTGGCAGAACCAGAAGCGCCAGCGGCCAGATGAGGTAGTATTGCTCCTCGACCGCAAGCGACCAGGTCGGCGACAGAAGCGGGATGTGCTCGACCAGGAAATTCGAAAGGAAAACATAGTAATAGGGAAGAATGCTCAGGTACTCAGTCTGGCCCTTGACCCCGATGTAGTACAGGGCAACGGCGGTCACGACGAAGAAATACACCGGCAGGATCCGCAAGGCCCGCCGCCAGTAGAAGCGTTTGAGCGAGAACCGGCCCTTTGCCTCATCTTCCCGCAAAAGCAGGGTGGTGATCAGGAAACCGCTCAGCACGAAGAAGAAATCCACGCCGACAAAGCCGCGCTGCAGAAGACGCGGTGCATCCGTCATCGCGGTCCACCAGGGGCTGTGATGCCAGATCACGGCCAGGATGCACAGGCAGCGCAACCCGTCCAGGCTGCCGAACCGCGAGCGGGACCGATAGCCCAGATAAGCGCCCTCCGCCGATCCCGGCAGGGCGCTGACCTCCTGTCGCTGATCGCCGTCCAGGCTGGTCACGGGGCAGACACCTCAGATGCGCTCAAGGGAAAACACCATCGCGACTTTGTCACCGCGAACAAGCGGGTGCAGACGAAACAGTCAATTTCTGGACCAGGCCGCCCCGGTCCGACGGCTTGTCACCGGATACCCCGCGCGTCCGAACAGCCGTTCCAGTCCCTTGCCAAAACGTTAATGTCCACAGGCAAGTTATTGATTTCCCTTATATCGTAAAGCTGCCCACGCGTGGGCACTCAGTCTTTCGCCCGCTCCACATAGCTGTCGTCGTCGGTGTTGATCACGATCCGGACCCCCGGCCCGATATGGGGCGGCACCATGACGCGCAGGCCGTTCTGCACCGTCGCGGGCTTGTAGGACGACGAGGCGGTCTGCCCCTTCGTAACCGGCTCGGTCTCGATGATCTCGACGGTAATCTTCTGCGGCACTTCCATCGCGATCGGGACCCCGTCGAAGGTCTTCACATAGCAGCGCATGCCTTCCTGGAGGTAGGCCTTGTTCGCGCCGAGGATGTCTTCGG
>JBIJDO010000404.1:0-2989 GCA_044344105.1 Tabrizicola sp. | reverse complement strand
ACGCAAGTATCGCCCTTCAGGATCCGCACGAAGGACCGGAACCGCTTTTCGTCCGCCGAGAGGATCTGCACCTCGCCCCGAAGCTGATCCCCCAGCTTGGCCTCGCCCAGATGCCGGATATGCGTTTCCGCCGAATAGTAGGAATGCCCCGCCGCCACATAATCCATCCCCGCGCCGATCAGGCGCAGGAAGTTGTCCACCGTCTCGGAGTTGCAGAAGTAATACCGGCTTTCGGTCATATGCCCGTTGTAGTCGATCCAGCCTGGCAGCACCTGCCCCTGCCACATCACCAGTGGCGCCGCCTTCGCACCGGTGTCCAGTCCCGCAGCCATCCCGGCGTTGAAGGCGGCCGCGCGCCGCGCGTCATGCTCGCGCAGGACCTTGCCCGCGCCCCAGTTCCGCTCCTTCAACGTTCGCAGAAACCCGACCAGGTTCTGGTCGCGGATCCGCTCCAGTTCCCGGATGCCATACATCCCCGACTGCGCGTCGGACTGGCCGGCAACAAGATCGACCAGGTCCTCGTTGAACTCCGGCACGTCCGTCAGCTTCGACCACGGCCATTTCAGCGTCGGGCCGAACTGCGCCATGAAATGCCGCATCCCGGCCTCGCCGCCTGCGATCCGGTAGGTCTCGAACAGACCCATCTGCCCCCAGCGCAGGCCGAACCCCATGCGGATCGCCTCGTCGATCTCCTCGGTCGTGGCGATGCCGTCCTTCAGCATCCACAAGGCCTCGCGCCAGACCGCCTCCAGAAAGCGGTTGCCGATGAAGGCGTCGATCTCGTGGCGGACGACCAGCGGGAACATCCCGATGTCGCGCATGATCTGCACGGTCTTCTCGACCATCGCCGGAGGGTTCGCCGGTGAGCCGGACACCTCGGACAGCGGCAGCAGGTAGACCGGGTTGAACGGGTGCGCGACGATGATGTTCCCGGGCGCTGGCGAGCCTTTCTGCAGGTCGCTGGCCTTGAAGCCCGAGGTTGAAGACCCGATCAGCACGCCCGGATTGGCCTGCTGCAGCTGCGCATAGACCTTGTGCTTCAGCTCGATCCGCTCCGAGACCGACTCCTGCACGTATTCGGCCCCCTCCACCGCCTCGGCCATGGTGCCGTGAAACGTCAACTTCCCCTCGGGCGGCATCGGCACATCCGACAGCGCAGGCAGCGCCAGCCGGGCATTCGCCATGACCGCCGCGATCTTCCGCTCCGCCTCCGGATCGGGATCGAAAACGCCCACATCCCAGCCGTTCAGCAGGAACCGCGCCGCCCAGCCGCCGCCGATGACCCCGCCTCCGATGATTGCCGCTTTCCGTGTCATGCGTCCGATCCTGCCTAGATGTTCATTCCGTCCTGCCGGTCTTGGGGTAGAGACAGGCAAACCGCTTGTTGACAACCGAAAGCGGCCCCGTTGTCCCGCCTTCCTTCTCGCACCGCGCGATCTCCTCCGGGGTCTCGGGGATCAGGCGGCCGAGGCAGATCTCCCGCCCCGCCGGTGCCGACAAGGGGGCCGGGCTGGAGCAGTCGATCTTGCCCAAGGGCGCGCCCGCCGGGGTGAACCACTGCCCGTCCGGGACACAGGCGGCGAGGACCATGAGGCTGGTGGCCGCAATCCCGGGCGTTAAGCGGACGTGAACGGCCATCCGCCTAGCGCCCCACCGGTGCCCGCTTCTCCAGCTTCAGCTTCGCCCGCACCTCCGCAGGCGTGATCACCCGCGCACCAAGGTTCTCGACGATGGTCGCGGCGCGTTCGACCAGTTGCGCGTTGGTCGCCAGCACGCCCTTCTCCAGCCAGAGGTTGTCCTCCAGCCCGACCCGGACGTTCCCGCCCGCAATGGTCGCAGCCGCGACATAGGCCATCTCGTTCCGGCCCAACCCGAAAGCCGAAAACACCCACCCCGCAGGCACATTGTTCACCATGGCCATGAAGGTGTTCAGGTCGTCCGGCGCGCCCCACGGCACGCCCATGCAAAGCTGCACCAGCACCGGCTCCGGGATCACGCCTTCCTTCACCAGTTCCTTCGCCAGCCACAGATGCCCGGTGTCGAACGCCTCGATCTCGATCCGCACCCCCGCCGCCGTCATGCGCCGCGCCATGTCGCGCAGCATGCCGGGAGTGTTCACCATCACGTAATCGGCCTCATTGAAGTTCATCGTGCCGCAGTCCAGCGTGCAGATCTCCGGCCGGCATTCGACGATATGCGCCACCCGCTCCTCGGCCCCGCACATGTCGGAATGCGCGGCCATGCGGTCCATCTTCTCGGTCCCGTCGAACATCATGTCGCCGCCCATCCCGGCGGTCAGGTTGATCACGACATCGGTGTCGCTGTCCCGGATGCGCTCCGTCACCTCGCGGTAGTATTCCAGCTTGCGCGAGGGCTTGCCTGTCTCCGGGTCGCGCACGTGGCAATGCACCACCGCTGCCCCCGCCTTGGCCGCCGCAATGGCGCTGTCGGCGATCTCGCGCGGCGACCGCGGCACATGGGGCGAACGGTCCTGCGTGCCACCTGATCCGGTGACGGCGCAGGTGATGAATACGTCCTTGTTCATGGTCAGCGGCATGGCGTCCTCCCCTTCAACAGGACCCACCATAGACCCCTTGCCGACGCACGCTTTGCGATTTACGAAATCCTGATGACGGAAAACGCGATCTTCCAGCCAACCGGCGCGCCGTTGACCCTGGCGCTTCTCGTCCTGCCGCAGGCGTCGATCCTCGAGGTCGCCTCGGCGCTCGACCCGTTGCGCAACGCCAACCGGCAGTTGGGGTCCGAGGCCTACCGCTGGCGCGTCGTCTCTCCCGACGGCGCGCCGGTGCCTCTGACCTGCGGGATCTCGCTGCCCTCCACCGGTCCCCTGTCCCATGCCGCCGGGGCCGACGCGCTGATCGTCGTCGCAGGCTACCGGCTGGCCGAGGTCGCGACCCGCCCGCTGATCCGCGACCTCCGCCGCATCGCGCCCCGGTTCCATCTGGTCGGCGGCATCGATGCCGCCCCC
>JBIJDO010000369.1:0-3513 GCA_044344105.1 Tabrizicola sp. | reverse complement strand
TACCGCGCCACGGTCCACTGGGAGGACCTTGAGGACCTCGCCAGCGCCCATCCCGAGATCGACATCGTTCCCGACCGCTTCGTCATCGACCGCAACCGCGTGACCATCGCGGGTGCCGCCCCGGCGGCCGATTTCATGCTGCACCTGATCCGCACGCGGCACGGCGCCGCCCTTGCCCGCCAGGTCGCGCTCAGCTTTCTCACGCAAGCCCGCCCCGGAGGCGAACCGCAGACCGCCCCCGCCGATCCCGCCCTCGACCCCCGAGTGACGCAGGCCCTGGCCCGGATGGAGGGCCGGATCGACAGCCCCGAAGCGGCGGCGGACACGGCACGGGCGGTCGGCCTTTCCCCCCGCCGTCTGGAGACGCTGTTCCGTCAGTCCCTCGGCACGACCCCCGCGGCCCATGCCCTTGACCTGCGCCTGCAGGCCGCGCGGCGGATGCTGACCGACACGCGCCATCCTCTTGCCGAAGTGGCCCTGAGAACCGGCTTTTCCAGCCCCTCAACCCTGTCCCGCGCTTTCCGCGCAAGGTTTGGCCAACCGCCTGGCGCGCTGCGGCGCTAGCTGCCCCAACTCCATTCTTCGTCCAAAAATATCCCGGGGGTCCGCGGGCTGGCCCCCCGCTCAGGCCGCGTCCAGAAGCCCCCGGCCTTTCAGCAGCGCCTCGACCCCCGGCATCCGGCCCCGGAACTTCAGATACAGCGCCTCGGCCTCCTCGGACCCCCCGGCGCTCAGGATGTAACGCTCCAGACGCGCTGCGGTTTCGGGATCGAAGGCATCCCCCGCCTCCTCGAAGGCCGCGAAGGCGTCGGCATCCATCACCTCGGACCACATGTAACTGTAATAGCCGCTGGAGTAGCCATCCCCGGAAAACACATGCGCGAAATGCGGGGTGGCATGCCGCATACGGATCGCCCGCGGCATCCCAAGCGCTTCCAGAACCTCGGCCTCTTTCTGGATCGGATCGGCTGGCGGCTGTCCGGTGTGAAACTCCAGGTCCACAAGGGCCGAGGACACGAACTCCACCGTCGCAAAGCCCTGATCATAGGTTCCGGCATCCAGAAGCCGCCGCAACATGTCGGCGGGCATCGGCTCCCCCGTCTCATGGTGACGCGCATGGGCTTCCAGCACCGACGGCACCTCCAGCCAGTGCTCATAAAGCTGGCTTGGCAGTTCCACGAAATCCCGCGCGACGCTGGTCCCGCTGATGAAGCCATAGGTCACATCCGACAGCATCTGGTGCAGGGCATGGCCGAATTCGTGAAACAGCGTCCGCGCGTCGTCATAGGACAGCAGGCTCGGCTCGCCCTTCGCGAAGTTGCAGACGTTCACCACGATGGGCCGCTGCTCGCCGCCCAGCTTGCGCTGCGACCGCATCGCCGAACACCAGGCCCCCGACCGTTTCGAGCCCCGCGCGAAGTAATCCCCCAGGAACACCGCGACATGCGCGCCCCGTCGCGTCACCTCCCAGCCCCGCACGTCCGGGTGGTAGAACGGCCCCTCGATCTCGCGGATTTCCAGCCCGAACAGCCGGGTCGCACAGTCAAACATCGCGCCCAGCATCGCGTCGAGGCTCAGGTACGGCTTCAGCACCGCCTCGTCCAGATCGTGCTCGGCCTTTCGGCGTTTCTCGCTGTAGTAGCGCCAGTCCCAGGGCTCCAGCGGCCCCGGATACCCGTCCGCCCGCAGCATCGCCTCCAGCACGCCCGCATCCGCCAGCGCCTTGCCCCGCGCGGGAGCCCAGACCCGCATCAGCAAATCCCGCACCGCCTCCGGCGTCTTCGCCATCTCCGGCTCCAGCTTGAAGCTGGCAAAATCCGGATAGCCCAGAAGCGCGGCCCGTTCCGCCCGCAGGGCCAGCGTCTCGGCGGCAATCGCCCGGTTGTCGGTCTTCCCGCCGTTGGCCCCACGCGCCACCCAGGCCGCATAGGCCTTCTCCCGCAGGGCCCGGTTCGGCGAGAATTGCAGGAACGGCACGATCAGGCTGCGGTTCAGCGTGACGACCGGCCCGCCGCCCTTCTCCGCGCCCGCCGCCCTGGCCGCCACCTGGACAAACTCCGGCAGGTCCGCCAGATCGGCACCGGACAGCGCCATCGACCAGCCCCGCTCGTCCGCCAGAAGGTTCTGCCCGAACGCCGTCCCCAGAACCGCGAGCCGCGCCTTCACCGCCGTCAGCCGCTCTGCCGCCGCCCCTTCCAGCGCCGCGCCGGATCGCACGAACATCCGCCGGTACAGCTCCAGCACCCGAAGCTGTTCCGGCGTCAGCCCCAACCCCTCGCGCCCCTGCCACAGCGCCTCGATCTTGGCAAAGAGCGCCTTGTTGTTCGTCACTTCGCTGGAAAACGCCGACATCTTCGGCGCGAGCTCCCGCATCAGCGCCTCGCGCGCCTCGGTGCTGTCGGCCCCGGCCAAGTTGTAGAACACCCCCGAAACCCGGTCGAGATCGCCTTCCGCCAGCTCCAGCGCCTCGATAACCTCGGCAAAGGACGTGCCCGGGCCCTCCGCAATCGCCGAAATCGCCGACCGGGCACGCGCGAGCGCCTCATCGAACGCCGGTCCGAAATCCTCATCCCGGATCGCGCCAAAGGGCGGCAGGCCGAAAGGCGTATTCCAGGGTTCAAGCAACACATTCATCGCAAATCTCCTTTGCATCGAACGCTAGGCCTGCCCTCGGCAAAGGTCCACCCCGCGCCCGGCTTTGCCCTTTTCGAAATACTCTCCGGGGGTTTGGCCGGGGGTTTGGGGGGCGAAGCGCCCCCAATGACCGAGGAGGCGGGCGAAGTCCCGACGACGAGACAAAAGTCCTGCGGCGGAAGCCGCTCAATTCACGAACCGCCCCGCCCGCGCGACCGCATCCGGGCCTCGAACCGCCGGAGCACCAGGCTCAGCCCGATGGTCATCACCAGATACAGGAAGGCCGCCACGTTGTAGGTCTCGAAATAGCGGAAGTTCCCTGCCGCCGTGACCTTCGCGAGTTGCGCCACATCCGAGATTCCCAGCACCGCCACCAGGCTCGAATCTTTCACCATTGCCACAAAATCATTGCCCAAGGGCGGCAGGATTAGCCGGAAACCCTGCGGAAATCGAACATGGCGGAACCGCTGCCAGCCGTTCAGGCCCAAGGCCTGCGCCGCCTCGATCTGGCCCTTGTCGACCGCCTGCAGACCGGCGCGGAAGATCTCGGCCAGGAAGGCCGAATAGGCCAGCATCAAGGCCAGCACCGCCCGCCACAAGAGGGGCACATCCCGCGTCCGCAGCAGGTCCTCCCCCGCCAGCGCATTCACCCCCGCCACCACGCCCGGCACCAGCACGAAGGCCACATAGAGCAGAAGCACGATGATCGGCACCCCCCGCATCACCTCGATGTAAAGCCGCGCCGCCTGCCGCACCACCACCCGGCGCGACATCCCCATCACCGCCAGCCCCAACCCGATGGCGCAGGCCCCCAGATAGGCCACCACCGCCACCGCCATGGTCACCACCAGCCCCTTCGACAGGACGGTCAGCGCCCCT